>JASIBM010000050.1 GCA_030045175.1 Streptosporangiaceae bacterium
ACCTCATCGACACCTCGATCGACTACGGCAGGAGCGAGGAGCTCATCGGGCGGTATCTCGCGCACCGCCGGGATGAGTACTTCCTGGCGTCCAAGTGCGGCTGCCCGGCCCCGCAGCTCTGGCTGAAGCTGCGGCCGCGGCTGACATTGCGCCGAAGCCACGACTACCGTCCGCTGAACATCAAGGCGGGGGTGGAGCGGAGCCTGCGCCGGCTTCGCACCGACCGGCTGGACCTGGTGCAGGTGCACCACTCGCCAACTCGCGCGCGGCTGGAAGCCGACCACGCGGTGCAGACACTGGACGCGCTGAGGGATCAGGGCAAGGTCCGCTTCATCGGGATGTCAGGAACGCTGCCGAACCTGCCAGAGCACATCGCCATGGGCGTCTTTGATGTCTTCCAGATTCCGTACTCGGCGGTGCAGCGCGAGCACGAGGACCTCATCACAACGGCAGCGCAAGCGGGTGCCGGCACGCTCATCCGCGGCGGAATGGCCCGTGGCGGACCGGCCGACGACTGGCGGTCCGAGCCGCTCGGCATGCCTGCCGGCGAGGGACCGCGCCGCTGGCAAGCCGCCGGCCTGGCGGAACTGCTTGACGGGATGAGCGGGGCGGAGTTCACCCTGCGGTTCACGCTTGGTCACCCTGGCATTTCGACGGTCATCGTCGGCACCAGCCAGCTCGATCACCTGCGCGCCAACCTGGCCAGCGCGGCGAAAGGGCAGCTGCCCGCAGATCTTTACGCCGAGGCGCGCCGACGGCTGGAGCCGCCGGGCCGCCCGGAGCCCGCTGGTGAGCCCTGAGCCGCCGGGCCGCCCGGAGCCCGCTGGCGACAGCTCCGGGTGATCGCCCCTCTCAACTACTTCAGCCACATCTGGCTCATCGTTAACACCGGCGGGTAGGCAAGCGAACGTGGAATTCCTGGCCTGCACGGCAGGCCAGGCTGCCGGCGATGAGGGAATCATGAACACGTTCAGGCACGTGCTTGTCACGCCCGCGCACACGACCTCCTACCTCCAAGCCGGGCCAGAAGACGGTCCGCTGCTGATGTTCGTCCACGGCTGGCCGGGGCTTGGGTCGACGTGGCACTACCAGCTCGGGCACTTCGCCGCGCGGGGTTACCGGGTTGTCGCGCCCGACATGCGGGGCTACGGTGACTCCACCATTCACGACGATCCTGCCGACTACCGGCAAGAGCTCATCGTCGCCGACATGATCGCGCTGCTGGATCACCTCAAGCGCGGGCGGGCGGTCTGGATCGGGCACGACTGGGGAAGCCCCACGGTCTGGAACATCGCCGCTCACTTCCCCGACAGGTGCGTCGCCGCCGCCGCGCTCGCCGTCGCGTTCGGCACGCTGGAACGAGGATGGGACGGCCTGCTTGCCGTGGTCGACCGTGCCAGGTATCCCGAGGACACGAGCCCATACGGCCAGTTCGACTACATGGCCTTCTACGAGAAGCACGCCAAGCGCGTGGTGTCGGTTTTCGACGCGGCACCAGGCAACACGGTCAAGGCGATGTTCCGCCGCGGTGACCCGGCAGTGCACACGCGGCCCGCGCCAAGATCGCTGATCACCCGCGACGGAGGATGGTTCGGCGGTGCCCCCACTGCCCCGGACGCGCCGCTGGGCAGCACCGTTCTGACTGAACGCGACTTTGGCGAACTCACAGCGGCGCTGACGCGTAACGGGTTTGGCGGGCCTGCCTGCTACTACCTCAACCACCAGGTGAACGCGCGCTACGCCGACGCCGCACCGGGCGGCCATATGCTCCGGCTGCCGGTGCTGTTCGTCGGCGCGGCCTACGACCAGGTCGCCGACCTATGCAGCCCGACGGCGCTCGACGCGATGCGCTCCACCTGCCCAGATCTCAGCGAGGCCACAGTCACCGCCGGGCACTGGCTCCACATGGAGGCAGCGCCCGAGGTGAACCTGCACCTCGAGTCCTGGCTGACCAGCCATGTCGCCAGCCCGCGGCTGTGGTGACGCCGCCCGCGGCCGCCGGCGTGCTGCCGCGCTGGCGCGCTGGTCACCGACGGCGGGCATCGGGACGGGTTGACTCGTCATCATGGCGGGGCACATGCGGAACTGTCCGGAGGACGGCATGACGAACGTTCAGCGGGGCGGCAGGGTCGCTCTCATTACCGGCGCGAGCAGGGGGATCGGCGCGGCCGTGGCCCGGTTGCTGGCATCGCGGGGCATGCGGGTCGTGGTCAACTACCGCCGCAGCCGCGACGAGGCGGAGGACGTGGTCGCGTCGATCAGGTCAGCCGGCGGCGGGGCGATGGCCGTGCAGGCCGACGTGCGCGACGGGTCCGCCGTGCTCGGCATGGTCGAGCAGGCCAGGGCCGCGATGGGCGAGGTGGAGGTCCTGGTCCACAACGCCCTGATCCCGTACGCCATCAAGTCGTTCGACGAGATCTCGTGGGATGAACTGGGCGGCAAGCTGGAACAGGAGATGCGCGCGGCCTTCTTGCTGACGAAGGCCGTTGTGCCCGGCATGACCACGCGCGGCTACGGGCGGATCGTCTACCTCGGCACCGTGCTGAGCCGGCGGCCGCGTGCGGGCATGATCGCGCTCGGGACCTCGAAGGCGGCCCTGGGATCGTTCGCCCGCTTCGTCGCGGAGGAGCTGGGGCCTCGCGGGATCACCGTGAACGTGGTGGCCCCTGGGCCGGTGGCCGAAACCAGCATCCACGAGGCAACCCTCGATCAGGAACACCGCCAGCGCCAGGCGGAGCAGACGGCACTGGGCCGCATCGCCTCCCCCGACGACGTGGCCAGGGCCGTCGCCTTCTACGCCAGTGACGACAGCGAATTCATCACGGGTACTACCGCGCCGGTAAACGGCGGGCTGGCCATGGGCTGACGCATCCAGGGGAGAGGCGCCGTCCCGGTCGGTGCCGAGAACGGCGTCGAAGATCACCGCGAGGTTACGCTCAGGCAGATCGGCCTCGGGCGGCATGGACGTGCTCCCTGCCGCGGTGCCGGCAGCCGTGATCCGAAGCGAATAGCGGTCAGGCGGCCTTACCGATGCCCCAGGCGAAGACGCCGCTGTCATTGGCGGTGAACAGCCAGTTATCAGCGAACGCGCACTGCGCGAAAACCCGGCCTATCTGCGTTTTGAGTATCTCTCCGTTAGCCGCGTCGACCAGGTAGGTGGCGTTCGGCGTGGAGGTGTTGTCGTACGTCCCGTCGCAGAGCACGCCGCCGCCGTCCATCGACGGGCTGCCGTTGATGCCGTTGGGCAGGCCAGTAGCCCAGATCAGCTTGCCGCTGGTGTTGCGCTCCTGGATTGAGCCGTTATATTCCACGCCGTCGATTTTGAACGTCGGCGTGCCGAAGTACAGGTCCTGGCCGTTCCAGACCGGTGCGGCGATGCATTCCGCTGCGGCGCCGGCCGGGCCGCTGATCTGCAGTTTCCACGCGAGCTTCATCGACCGCTGGTACAGGGTGTAGAAGATGCCATTCTTGTCGCAGGCGCCAACGTACTTCCCGAAGAACACCGGCGACGCCCCGAAGTCGGCGTCGAAATCCACCTCGGACGGCGGGATCTGGTAATGGCCGAGCAGCTTCAGCGTCTGCGACAGCTTGAGTATCGACTCGGAGTATCCGAGCAGCTGCTCGGACTCAGGCCCGTTGCCCGTCGTGGCGTAGATATCGCCGTTCGGCGCGACCCCGATGCTCGACCAGATCGAACCGCCGATCTGTCCCTTGGGCACCGTGTAGAACTCGCCGAGCTTGCGGCCCGTCTCCTGGCTGTAGCTGATGAGCCCGCCGCGAATGAGCGGCGTATCGCAGTTGGACGACACGCCGATGAAGATCCGGCCGTTAACGATCGTGGGCGAGGACCAGTCGAAGTAGTTGTTTACCTTCGTGGACGGGATCCCGATGACCGACTTCCACTGGATCTTCAGGTTGCTTGCGCTCAGCGCGTACAGATAGCCGTCCGCGCCGGACACGTACACGGTGAGCTGATGGCTGGCCGGGCTGACCGCCATGGTCGCCGTGCTCACCATGCCGCTCGGCGGTGGGGGGCAGGATGTGATCGTGACGGTGCCGAGGAAGATCTTGGCGAGGACCTTGCCCGTGGTCTCACCGAGCTTGTAGAACCAGCCGTTGTTCGCGCCGATGTAGACGGCGCCGTCGACGACGATCGGGCTGGACAGGTACCCGCCCCCGTCCGCGAATTCCCACTTCTGCTTGAGCTGGGACACGTTGGCGGGCGTGATCGTCTTCTCCGCGCCGTTGTAGGACGTGTGCAGCGGGCCGTTCAGGTAGGACGGCCACTCCGTCGCCGGGATCGTCGGAGTTGCCCTGGCCGGGCTAGCGGGCACTCTTGCGGGCATGACGGCGGCTTGCGCCGCAAGCCCGCCCGCGAGCGCGCAGGCGGCCACGATGGCCGCCGCAGCACCGATCTTGACCCGCAACCCACCGGCACCGCGTGAGCGCGGCACAACCAACCGTGCCTGCGTCATATCCATGCCCTCCCGCCCGCATCAAGGAAGCACGCTGGCGGCACTATATTCCAGCAATGCCCGCACACCAGCAATAACCGGCCGATGTCCGGGCGGTTTAGGGCGTGTCTCGCAGATCATCTTCGGTGCGGTCGCGGACCCAGACCCTAACCGCAGGGCGCTGCTGCGGATATGGTGGCGCGGTGGTGTCGGGAGCTTACAGGGAGCTGTTCATCGCGGTTGCTGGTGCTGCTGCCGCGCTGACTGGCTTGCTCTTCGTAGCCTTGTCCGTGGCGCCGCGCCGGGTCCTGGTATCGGGGCCGCCAGTGATCCAGCAGGTCCGGGCCGCGGCCGCCTTGCTTGCGTTCGTCAATGCGCTGGCAGTGTGCTTGTTCGGCCTTGTGCCAGGGACGAATGTCGGGTATCCGGCGGTCGTCCTGGGAATCGTGGGGATCGTGTTCACGGCGGCCGCAGTCCGGTCGGTCCTGGCCAGTACCGCGACGGCTGGTCAGCAGGTGCGTCAGCTGGAGCTGGTCATCTTGCTCTTGCTGATCTTCGGGGCCGAGCTCGCCGGCGGGGTCACGGTCCTGGCCGAGCCTGGCAATGGCGGCTCGGTGCAGACCATCAGCTACGCCCTTGTGGCCTCGCTACTCGTCGGCATCGCGCGGGCGTGGGAGCTGGTGGGCGAACGGGACACGGGGATCGTCGCCTCGCTCATGGTGCTGACGGGCCATGCCTCGCGGCGCCGCACGGCCGGCCCCAGCCCGGCCACCAGCCCCTCGCAGCGCAGCACGGCCGGCTCCAGCCCGGCCACCAGCCCCGCAGCTGATGACGCCGAAGACGGACGGACTGGCTGCTAGCCGGCCGCACGGTCAGCGGTGCGACCGCGGCCGGCCAGCATGACCGGTCCGTTCGGCAGGCGCCCTCAGGCTGGGACGCTGGCGATCACGGCGAACTGGGCTCCGTCGGGGTCGAGCACCTCGGCGAACCTGCCCACGCCGGGAATGTCGCTGGCCGGGACGAGCACGGTTCCCCCGTTCGCCGTCACCGCGGCTATCGCGGCGTCGCAGTCGGCGACCTCGAAGTACGGCTGCCATCGCGTGGCGCCGACCGCTGGCATCTCCGGGCTGAGCGCCATGATGCCGCCCTGGCCGCTGCTTTCACCGCCGCCGGCGGGCCTGATCACGGTGTAGGTGAACTCGCCCATCGGCTGGTCGTCGCTCTCCCAGCCGAGCACATCCGAGTAGAACGACTTGGCGCCCGCCACGTCCGGCGTCACCAGCTCGGTCCAGCACAACGTGCCGGGGTCGTTCACGGCGCCGAGGCCCTTGGTGCTGCCCGGCTGCCAGACCGCGAAGATCGCCCCCGCTGGGTCGGTGAACTGCGCGAACCGGCCCGCTGACAGCACGTCCGCCGGCTCGGCCCGCACCGTGCCGCCAGCCTTCCTCACCGCCTCGGCCGTCGCGTCGGCGTCAGAGGTCCTGAAGTACAGCGTCCACGACGCTACGGCTCCCTGCTCGGTGAGCGGACCCACCGCAGCTACCACCTCGCCGTCTTGCGCGAACATCCCGTAGCCGCCCGCTTCCGGCCCGGCCGACTCGAACTTCCAGCCGAACACCGAACCATAGAACTCCGCTGCCCTGGCCACGTCGGGCGCGCCTAGGTCCACCCATACCGGCGCCCCGTCCACGAAGTTGGTGCTAAGCATCGCGTGTCCTCCTCGCATCGCTTCCGACACGAGCCAGCATTCCATCGGCCACTGACACTCAGGCCAGGCGGCGGCATGGGCACCGGTTCAGGCACGCCGGCAGCACCGAGGGGCGAGGGGTGTCCGCCCGCGGTTGGCCCGCCGGACGGTTGCGGGATGATTCTGATCCACAGGCGCGTTGCCCTAGAGCGCACGACATTTCGTGCGGGTGAGTGGCCCGGGTGCCCTGACGGGCTCGGGGCCTGAGAGGTGAAGCGTGATGACCGGTTGGCACGCGGAGCGGACGCCGGACAAGTCGGCCAAGGTCATGATCGCCCTGACCCTGCTCGCGCTGCTGCTAGTGGTGGCCGTGCCCGTGGCCCTCCTAGCCGCGGTGGTCATGATGCTGCTTGGATACATCGCAGGCGGACTGGCGCTGTTCGGCGGCTCGGTCCTCGCCGCCGCCATAGCCGTCACGCTGGCCGGCCTGAGCGGGATGCGGCACCTGCGCAAGCTGTTCTCCGGCAGCTTCCGCGTTGTGCGGCTGGATCCTAGCCAGTACAGCGACGTCGCAGAGCCGAAGGACAGTCACCACGCCAACGTCGTGCTGCTGGACCGCAGCGAGTACACCGAGCTTCGCTGACCCGCCTCTCCCCCATACCGCGCGTATTTCGGCCCGATATCCGGCCAGCTCGACTAGGTCCGTGACGTCATCGCCGGCGAAGATCCATCGTCATCTTCGGCGAAGACCTATCCACTTCGGGACCGGCACGCACATCATGGCCGCCATCGCAACCTTGTCATCAGCATCCGGCGCCGGGTCATGTCCTCTTCGGCCGCAATCACCCTCTAGCGCCACTCACGGTATATGATGCTTCGACGTCTTGGCGCAAACCGTCCAAACACGCAGAGAGTTCGCGCCGGTTTATGCGGAGATCGAAAAATCGAACTTCCGTTCGAACAGCTCAAGGTCACAACTAAGCAGGATCCGATGGGTGGAGTAAACCTAGCGCTGTCCGTCATGGCCGTGATAATACCAATCTACGGACTTTACTGGGCCCTCAAGGACGGCGCTCGGCGCCAGAACGCGCACCCGGTTACCCGAGGCATGATCCCTCCGATTAGGCGCTGGAAGCCAAGCCACTTCCAACTTGCAATCGGACATCTTGAGAAATATGCTGATGCAATTAGATCTGACCTGATCCCGCTTAGGAAAGGGTCTCCAGAGGAGACGGATGCCGATGACCTCAAGCGATGGTTTCTGCAGCTGCTCCTGACCGCCGCAAGCATAATTATCCCAAATTCGCAAGGCAAAGCCAATCTATTTTACGTTAGCCAGATTGAGCGCGGAAGCGAGGGTCATGCTAGACGTATTCACCTAGCTTCCTATGAATTTGTCGGAGTTTTTCCGCTAGCACAGCTCACAGAAGAGGCCGGCAAGTATCTACGGGCTTTTTGGATAGCACTTCCGGAACAGACGCTCGACGCGCCTGTCGCCGCTACGTGCGCGAGAGCCAATGCCATACAGCTCGTGAAGGTCGATAGACGCACCCTGAACGAGGACGAAATACATCTCGGCACGACGCATATTCTTGGCATACCTATCGTAACATCGGTAAATCGACCTGTCGAAAATGCTTTGATCTCACTCACTATCGACCTGAAGTTCCGAGGATTCAAATACGCCTACTACAGCTATTTTCCGGATAGGTTTACGCGCACGACACTGTACGCGCGAGCCTGTACTTTGCAAGACCTGGCGCGTAGACTAGTGCAGGAGCTTGACAGGAAGGTTCAGGCGCATGGCAGCCGATCCCAGCTCTGAACTCCGTGCTCAGCGACGTGCATTGACAGTCGACCTCTTGGACCTGCTGCGACGAACTGTCGCGGCAGCTGCCGGTCCGTCGATCTACCGGATGGAGACCCCGTCGGCTGACGGGCGTAAGTTTCCTTTGTCGTTTGATGATCTCGTCGATGCAATCGAGCGTTTCGGTGCCACGTACCTGCCCTGGGGAAGCGCCGAGTCGCGGCCATCCCCAACCGTCGCCTCGCTTTTGGAGAGCGAACGTGTGCTGCCGCCTCTTCCGGACGACGATATTGCGCGCATCATCATCGATGATCGCATTTTTTATATGCTTCAGAGGCAAGGCCGCAAGGACGCTGCGGGGATCATTCTTGGGCGATATGACATCCCGCACGCCTTGCCTGTCGTGGATCGCGTGCTTGGGCAGTTCCAGCATGGCCGTGAATTGCACGATACGGTGGTGGTTGCGTGCCAGCACCTGCTCGGCAGTGTCTTTGCGCAAATGGTGAGCCTGAGAAACCTCGGAGTGCTGCCTGAAAATTGTTATATTCTCGGGAAGCCGTACTCGTCATCTCGGCCAGTGTATGAGATGTTTGCCAGGGCTGGCTTCAATATATTTAAGGAAACGGTTGACTTCCCAGCAACAATCGTACGTAGCCGAAAATTCTATGACGAATTTATGCGTCAGACCCTGGAGAATATTAGTCATGCCGCCATCGAGCGGGCGACGGCTCTTCGTGAGGTCCCGCGACTACTTCTCATCGACGACGGCGGCCTGCTTATTGACACCTTCGAGAACCTAGCGAGGCATGCGGCTGGACCGCTAGATATAATGGCCATCGAGCAGACCCGCGGCGGGATCCTGCGGCTGGACGAGCGGGAGGAGGAGAAGCGGCGATTCTCGGTCATCAACGTTGCCCAATGCAGAGCCAAGCTTCGTACCGAGTCGCCGCTGATTGCGGAGTCGGTTGTGGATCACATACAGCAGCGCCTCGACTACCTCGGTGCGCCTCGTAGGCGCTTGATCCGGGATCAACGTTTCCTAGTGCTTGGCTACGGAGCGGTCGGAGCATGGATAGCGAAGGAACTGCGATCGCGCCGAGCCCGGGCGATATCTGTGTTCGATACAGATGCGGCACGGCTGGCGATCGCCGCTGCAAATGATCTAGAGACACCGAACACGCAGCAGCAGGCTCTGCGCTCTGCCGACGTGGTGATTGCAGCTACCGGACACTCAAGCTTGCAGCTGGAGGCGCTGAATCGCATCAGGCGGAGGATGCTCCTGGTCTCCGCCGGGTCAAGTAACAGGGAATTTGGCGCGTTTATTCCGGAGATGCGAGTATGGGGGCGAATGCCTGCCTTTGATCATGAGCCCTCTCCCTTCGCGCTGCTGCATGGCGACTATGCGATCCGCGCGCGGGGCGTGGATGCCATTATACTAAATGGGGGTTTTCCAGTTAACTTCGACGGCTCGATTGACCCCATTTCCCCAGCTAGAATTCAATTGACTCGCGGATTGATGGTTGGTGCATGTATCCAGGCATCTACCATATCTCGATGGCGGGTCGGCTCGCCTGAGGTAGGTCGCTTGCTGGCCCTGCGCGGAGACATAGATGATTTCGTTGAGTCGGAGGCGCTTTCGAAGCGGGCGAAGTAGCCCATGCCCGAGCTGATGGCGAGCTCAGCCGCACCACGTCCTGGCCTACAGTGGCCTGGTATCCGTCTCGGCGGACGGTAAAGGGAAGAGGCTGAGCCTGGGTGGCTGACGAGGTGCGGTTCGCGGCTGACCTCTACCGGGGAGCCGCGGCGGCTTACGACCGGTACCGGCTGCCCTATCCAACGGTGATGACCGCGGATCTGGCCCGGCGTGCCCAGGTTTCCGGAAGTGGCCGGCTGCTGGACCTGGCCTGCGGGACCGGCCAGCTCGGCTTTCCGCTGCGCCAGTGGTTCGCCGAGGTGTGGGCCGTGGACCAGGAGCCAGACATGATCGAGGCGGTCCGGGCTAAGGCCGCCGCTGCGGGTGCACTGAATCTGCGGCCGGTGGTGTCGGGCGCGGAGACGCTCGCCGCGGAACCGGGGTACTTCGAGCTGGCGGTCATCGGCAACGCGTTCCACCGCCTGGACCGGGTCCTCGTTGCTGCCCGCACCTTCGGCTGGCTCCAGCCAGGCGGGCACCTGGCGCTGTGCTGGTCTTCCCAGCCCTGGATCGGTGAGCAGGGCTGGCAGCGGGCTCTCGCCGCCGCCTTGGACAGGTGGAAGGCGGCGCTCGGCGCAGAGCACAGGATCCCGGCTGGCTGGGAAGAAGCGCGGTCGCGCAGGCCCGATTCCGAGGTACTCTCCAGCGCCGGATTCGAGCTGGCCGGAAGTCGGGAGTTCGTCATCGAGCACCGATGGACCGTGCCAGAACTAGCCGGGCTCATCAGGTCGACATCCTTCCTTCCGGCCACGGTCCTCGGCGACCACGCGGCCGCATTCGATGCCGACCTCACGGCCAGCATCGCCCCACACAGCGACGACGGCGCCTTCGTCGACACCGTCAGCTTCGCCTACGAGCTGGCACGAAAGCCCGGCTAACACCGTCCTGCCGATGGGACGACATCGTCTTCAATCGTCTGCACTTGAGCCACGCTGTCAGCCGGGCTTGATCACGGAGCCGACGAGACCCGCCATTTCGGCCGGGTCGAGTCCGAGCGCCGCGCCGGTGACCGCGATCTCGGCGGTGATCCGGCCCGGTTCCCGCGTCGCCCGCCACGCGGGGAAGCCGACGTGGCGCTCCTCGACCAGGACGAGGACACGCTCGTTGATGGCGTCCGCCTCTGCCACCGCGTACAGCTTGAACTGGTTGGTGTGCGGCACACCCGGCTGCACGGTGACATGCGAAGGCAACCCGGCCGCGAACGCGCGAGCCCACGCCACGGCGTCGGCCATGATCGGCAGCCGGTCACGCAGCCCAAGCAGCGCGGAAACAGCCTCCGCCGTCGTTCGGTAGATCGTGCCCCCCAGGCGGCGGCGCCACAGCCTGGCCTCGGCGACGAAGCTCGCCGGGCCGAGCAGGGCCGCGCCCGCCAGTCCTCCGAGTCCCTTGTAGAACGAGACGTAGAGCGAGTCGGCCAGCGCCGCGATCTCGGGCAGCGCGTGATCGAACCACGGCTGAGACTCCCAGATCCGCGCACCGTCGAAATGCAACGCCACCCCCCGCGCGCGGCACGCCCCGGAGAGCTCGACCAGGTCATCCCAGGTTGGCAGCAGGCATCCGGCGTCCCGCAGCGGCAACTCGACGAGTACCGCCCCGACACGGCCGGGAATCGCCTCAACGTGCCGGGCGGCCGGCGCCTCAAAGCCCCGTGTGAGGAAGGAGACCTCAAGGCCATGCAGGACGCGAGGCCCGTCTTCCTCACGGACAAGCAAGTGGCTAAGGTCCGGCATCGCCACGCGGCGGCAGGCAACACGATCGGTGTGGACTCGCAACGCCACCTGCTGGGCCATCACGCCGCTGGGAAAGAAGGCCGCCGCCGGGGCGCCCAGGAGCGCCATGACCTCCGCCTCGAGCCGCTGCACCGCGCCGCGCTCACCGTAGGAGTCCCACTCCTCGATGCCCAGTTCGTCGCAGGCCCTGGCCAGATCACCGAAGGCCTGCGCGGGAGAACGGAAGGCGTGCCCGGAAACGGCGACGCTGCAGGAACGGGACGCGGCGAGTACGCGCGCGGCGAGGTCGTCAGAAGTCATGGCCGTTCTCCTTATCATCAATCCACCGCCCTACGCCGTAGCTGCCGGCGCCGCCGGCCTGGTCGCACGATAGCTAACTGGGCGGGTGCGGACCGGACGGATCTGAGCAGGAAGGAAGGCATCACGATGGACGCGATGAAGGCCCCGCCGGTC
>JASIBM010000358.1 GCA_030045175.1 Streptosporangiaceae bacterium
CAGATGCCGCGCAGCCGCAGAGCGCTAGCGCGGCAACGAGCGCGACAGTGCCCGTCAGTACAGTGCGCACCAGGACGGTGCCAGGCAGGCCGGCGGTCGCCGAGCGCGGCCGACCAGCCGTGCGGGGACTTGCTGAAGTCATTGACCATCCATCACCAGGTTGAGCAGCCAGGAAACGACCCGAGCATAGTGCCACCGGTTCGCCGGCCATGCCCGCGGGCATGGGCGGAACCGCGCTCTTGAGCAATCGGGTCGAAAGGCACGTGTGCGCAAGCCAGGCAGGAAAGTAGCGAAGACCGTGCGCGTCGCGACCATTTCACCGGGCCTGCCGCGCATGCGCGGCAGGTTTCTGGCCGGCAACGGCAGGCACTCACCCGACCACGCGCTTCAGCCATGAGCCGCTCCCGCGTGCCGGGCAATAATTTCGGCTATATCTTGGCCCCGGCCGCTTCGCTATCACCAGGGGACGGGCTACCGTACCTTCGCCGGCGGATGACGCCTCGGTGATTAATAACCGGGCGCAGGCCACCTCACAATGACGGCGCGCCCTCGCCGCGTCCCCTGATCGTGATCGCGGCCAGGATCCCGGCGGCGACCACGAGGCTCGCCGACACGTACAGGGCCACGTGCAGCCCGGACAGGAACGCCGCGTACACCCCGTGGATGACCTCCCGCACCAGGGCTCCCTCCCCGGCTGGCGCCGCCGAGGAGGTCTGGCCGTTGCTTGGCACCTGACCGGTCAGCACGCCCTTGATCACGACCGTCTGGATGGCGGGTCCCAGGCCGAGCTGGATCAGCCTGGCTACGATCGCGGTCTTCAGCCGGCCGATCACCAGGGCGCCCAGTATCGCCACGCCCATGACCGCACCGACCTCGCGGCTGGTGTTGGTGCTCGACGCCGCCATGCCCGATCGCTCCGGCGGGACCGCGGTGAGCACCGAGGACGTGATCGGCACGACGCACGTGCCGATGCCGATCCCGGTCACCGCGAGCGCGGCCGCCAGCAGCGGGCGCCACGGGGCCGGGCTGATCACCACGTTGGTCCAGAGCAGCCCTCCGGCGAACGCGGCGCAGCCGGCCACGATCGACCAGCGGATGCCGACCACGCCGGTCCACCGGCCTGCGAGCAGCGACGCCGCGATCATCAGCACGGTCATCGGGAGGAACACCTCGGCGATCTGGCCGCCGTTGTAGCCGGTGACCTCTTCCAGGTAGAGCGCGGTGAAGAAGAAGATCGCGAAGGTCGCGAAGTAGGCGCAGAAGGCCACGACGTTCGGCGTCGCGAACCGCGGGACGTGCAGGAACCGCAGGTCGAGCAGCGGATGGGGGGCGCGGCTCTCCCACCAGATGAACGCGGCGAAGCTGACTGCGCTGACACAGAGCAGCGCGATGTTGGGCGCTGAGCCAAAGCCGGCGCTTTCGGCGTCGATGACGGCGAAGATCAGCGTGGCCAGCGCGGCCGCGCCGAGCACGGCACCGGGGATGTCGATGCGCCTGACGTCGGGATCGGCGTTCTCTGGCAGCACGATGATCGCGGTCACCAGCGCGGCGAGGCCGAAAAGCACTTCAAAGAAGAAGATGGCGCGCCAGCCCTGGTTGCTCCAGCTGTGAATCTTTTCGACCAGGTAGATCAGGTAGCCGCCGATGACGGGGCCGAGCGCGAGCGAGAATCCGGAGACGGCGGCCCACACGCCGAGCGCGCGATTGCGGCTGGTGTACTCCGGATAGAGATGGCGCAACATCGACAGCGTGCCTGGCTCGCTCGCCGCGGCGCCCAAGCCCATCACCGCGCGTGCGGCAAGCAATATGCCAAGCGCCGAGGACGACGATATGGTCACCGACAGCCCGGCCGTGAGCGCGCCCACGCAGTAGACGGCGATGCCGATCACCATGATCCGCTTGCGGCCGAACTGATCCCCGATCGTCCCGAACACGAGCATGGTGCTGGCGAATGTCAGGGCGTAGGCGCCGACCACCCACTGGAGCGCGGATACCCCGGCCTTCAGTTGCGTCTGGATGCCCGCCAGCGCGACGCTCACGATCGTGATGTCGAGAAAAGTCAGGAACAGCACAGTGCAAAGCGTCGCGAGCGCGATAGGTCGTCGGTGCAGGGAAATCGCGGCCCCGATCGTGTGAGGCGCCGCCTGCGTGGCCGCTGCGTGCTCCGTTGATGCGTCGGCCATCTGGCTTCTCTCCCAAGCAGTAGCAGTCGGGCGAGGGCAAGGTAATCGGCTGGAGACGGTGCGTTCCGGTCACCAGGTCGTCAACCTCCAGATTACGCTGCGCATCGCGCACGGAATAGCGCCAGCGTGCGCGCCGCTATTCCGTGCGCGAGCATGAACCTGCGGCTAGGCCTTGCAGGCCGCGGGCAGCCCGGAGGTCTTGCCGGCGTTCTCGAGCGTGAGCAGCCCGCAGAAGCTCTTGACGCCGACCTTCCACACTCCGTTCTGGTAGACGGCGAGGCCCGCCTGGTTCTTGAGCACGACCGACCCGCTTACCAGGATGTTGTAGGTGACGGCGGCCTGGCTGGTGCCCGTCAGCGACACGTGGCTGACCTTCGCCGAGGCGGCCGAGGCGAGCGCTGAGGTCGACTGCTCCTTGAGCACCGAGGCGAACTCCTGCCCGTCTTGTAGCAGTTGAACCCGACGGGAGTTCGGGGTGCTGGCGTTGAAGAACGTCGCCCAGTTGGTCTCGATGTCCGCCACGGCCCCGGTACCGCCGGTCGGCTCGGCCCCTGAGCTCGACGATGGGCTGGAGGGCGCGGTCGAGGGCGAGGTCGGCGGGGTCGTGGTCTTGGTGGCCGATGGGCTTGAGCTGCTGCTGCATGCGGTTAGCGCGAGGCCGATGAGGACCGGCAGCGCGGCCATCATCAGGCGGGTGGGGGCGTGAGTACTTGGCATAGCGACAGTGTGCCGCAGAAACGGGACCGTGAATCATGATGTTGGTGATTCGCCGGCGAACCGCCCCGGACCGCCCTTTCCGTGCCAAGGGTCGTAGTCGACCTCAAGTGCCTCCTGCGGCGGCCGCTGGTCGGGCGGGATGTTGCGCAGGTTGAGCCGAATCCTGGTCCAGGTCGATGACCGGCCCCGCATCGAGTCCACCAGGACGTCGGCGGGCTCGAGCAGGGCGGCTGCTTCCCGATGGCGTGCCTTCCACCGGTCCAGCCCGGCGAGCGCCTCTGCCTGGCTGGCCGCCCTGGCCACCTCGATCAGCGGCATGACGCTGCGTCGCCTCGATGGCTGCACGCGCGGAGCCTCGGCTTCTTGCCTTGCGAAATGCGGCGGCCACGGGGCGTCGGGCAGTCCGTCCCGCCGGTTGCGTTCGGCCAGTTCAAGCAGTGCGTCAAGCGAGCCGGCCGCCTCGTGCATGCCGGCCCACGGATCGCCGATGTCCGCGAAGCGGGCTGGGACAGTCTTGATCGTAAACGCGTCCGGGTCACAGCCGGCGACTTCATCCCAGCGCAACGGGGTCGACACCCGCGCCTGGCCGGCCGGCCTGATCGAGTATGCCGAGGCGACGGTCCGGTCCTTGGCGTTCTGGTTGTAATCCACGAACACCCCGTGCCGCTCCTCCTTCCACCACCTGGCGGTCGCCTGGTCAGGGGCACGGCGCTCGATTTCCCTGGCCAGGGCCACCGCACAGGCCCGGACCTCGGTGAACGTCCAGCGGGGCAGGATCGGCGCGTAGATGTGGAACCCACGCGAGCCCGACGTCTTCGGCCACCCGGTCAGCCCGAAGTCGGCCAGCGCCTCGCGCGCCACCAGGGCCACGTCCAGGATCTGCCCGAACGGCACTCCAGGGACCGGATCCAGGTCCACCCTGAGCTCATCGGGGTGATCCAGGTCGGTGGCGCGGACCGGATGGGGGTTGAGGTCGATGCAGCCGAGGTTCGCCACCCAGGCGAGGCCGGCCGCGTCGGTGATGACCACCTCCTGCGCGGTGCGCCCGGACGGAAACCTCAGCTCGACGGTCTCGACCCACTCGGGCCGTGCTGACGGCGCCCGCTTTTGGAAGAACGCCTCGCCCTCGGCGCCGTTTACGTACCTCTTGAGCACCATGGGCCGGCCTGCGACGCCGCGCAGCGCACCGTCGGCCACCGCGAGGTAGTAGCGAACCATGTCCAGCTTGGTGATCCCGTTGGCGGTGAAAAAGAGCTTTCCCGGGTTGGAGATCACCACCTCGCGGCCATTGACCTCGATAATCTCCTTGGCGTCACGATCGGCCATGACCTCACGATAACTGGCGCGCCACCTCGGGACTGGCCAGCACGTCCCCCGCGGCTAGCACCGGGGCACGGACGTCCACTCGCGCGTTCCGGCCGATCGCGGTGGCGCCGATGACGGCGCCGGCCGCTACCGCGGTGAGCCAGCCGACCGGCTCGCCGAGCAGGAGGGCCGACCAGGCCAGGGTCAGCGCAGGCTGGGCGAGTTGCAGCATGCCGATCTTGGCGACGCCACCGATCGCCATGGCGTGGTACCACGCGAAGAACCCGAGGCACATCGAGAACACGCCGACGTAGGCCAGTCCCGCGATCGCGCTCGCGCTGACCGGCCGCGATGGCGCGGTGAGCACCGCGGCGAGCGTGACGGGGACGGTCACGGGCAGCGCGATGACGATGGCCCAGCAGATCACCCGCCAGCCGCCATACTCGCGGGCTAGTGCCCCGCCCTCGGCGTAGCCGATCCCCGCGATCGCGACCGCGGCGAGCAGCAGCAGGTCAGCGAGCCGGAGCCGGCCGGCGCCCTGGATGATCGCGAAGCCGATGACGACGGCGAGCCCGAACGCGAGCGCGGCCCAGTACGCGGCCCTGGGTCGCTCGCCGGCCCTGAGCACGGCGAACCCGGCGGTCGAGGCCGGGATCAAGCCGGTGAGCACGGCGCCGTGCACGCTGTCGACCTGGTGCAGGGCGAGCGCCGACAGCAGCCCGAAGCCGACGGTGACCGGCCCGGCCACGATGAGCAGCCGCCCGACAGCGGCGCGCGGCGGCAGCACGGGCTGGCGCCGGACCGCAAGCACGATGATCGCCAGTACGGCCGCGATCACCGAGCGGCCAACGCCGATCTCTATCGGGCTGAACGAGGCTTCGGCCGCCGACGTCGCCGGAAGGGTCATGCTGAAGCAGATGACGCCGAGAGAGCCGAGCAGCAGGGGTGCCGCTTTCCATCTAAGGTCAGAAGTGCTTCTATTAGCTCTCATGAATGATGATAGCAATAGTTCAGCGGCGCGAGCTAGCCTGGAGGACCTGATCCAGTCTTTGCCGCCTGATACGAGGCTGCCCTCCTACAGGGAGTTGCAGCAGCGCTATCGACTAAGCCCCGCTACCGTGCAGCGATTGCTAGCCGACCTGTCGCGCCGCGGGCTGCTCGTTACCCGCCAGGGGAACGGCACCTACACCGCGCCTCGCCGGCTAGCGGCCGTCGCGCCCGACGTGTCCTGGCAGACCCTGGCGCTGGGCAGCCGGCCCGGCCTCGGGCCCGACCTCGAGCACCTGGTCGAGCCGGCCCCGGCCGACACGATCGGGATGGCTGGCGGGTTCCTCGATGAACGGCTGCAGCCGCTCGGGCTGCTTGCGCAGGCCACCGCCAGGGCCGCCAGGCGACCGCAGGGCTGGAGCCGGCTGCCCACGCAGGGACTTCCCGAGTTGCGCGCGCACTTCGCCGCCGAGGTCGGCGGCGGCCTCACCGCGCAGAACGTGCTCATCACATCGGGCGGGCAGGCGGCGCTCTCGGCGACGTTCCGGCACCTGTGCGCGCCCGGCGACCCGGTCATCATGGAGTCGCCGACCTATGTCGGCGCGCTTGTCGCCGCCAGGGCAGCGGGCCTGGTGCTCGTTCCCGTCCCTGCCGACAAGCACGGCGTGCTGGCCGGCGCGCTGGCCGAAGCCCTGGCCCGGACCGGCGCCAGGCTGGTGTACCTCCAGCCGAGGTACGCCAATCCAGCGGGCGCCGTGCTTGACCCGCAGCGCCGCGCCGAGGTGCTTGACGCGATCGGGCGGCACGGGGCGTTCTTGCTGGAAGACGACTGGATGCGCGACTTCGATCTCGGCCCGCCGTCGCCCCCGCCGCTGGCCAGTGCCGACGACGACGGGCATGTGATCTACCTGCGCTCGCTGTCCAAGCCGGTCGCGCCGGGCCTGCGGGTGGCCGGCCTGATCGCGCGCGGGCCCGCCCTCGCCCGGCTGCGCCGGGGGCGGATCAGCGACGACCTGTTCGTCGCCCCGGTGCTCCAGCAGGTCGCGCTTGACGTGCTGACCGCGCCTGGCTGGCTCAGGCACCTGGGGAGCCTGCGGCGGGCGCTCAGGGAACGTCGCGACGCGCTGGTCGCAGCCATCGCGGCGAGCCTGCCCGGCTGCTCGCTGCCTGTCGTCCCGGCCGGCGGGGTGCACCTGTGGCTGCGGCTGCCTGACCACTGCTCCGACGCGGATGTCGCCGACCTCGCTGCGGCCAAGGGGGTGCTTGTCAGTCCGGGCCGCGGCTCGTTCGCCGCCGAGCCGCCCGGCTCGTACCTGCGGCTCAGCTACGCGGCCGCCGAGGTGCCCGCCCTGGTCAAGGGCGTGTCCATGTTGGCCGAGGCGATTGCCGCCTGCCCGTGAGTGGCTTGGCGCGCGGTGTAGTTGTCGGTGCCTGGTGGCAGCGTGATCCGCGCGCCGGACCCTCGGCGCCGGTGAGTGCGTCGCGATCGTCGGCGAGTCTTTGCGTTAAAGCTTGCAGGGCACCGAGTCTAGATGGCATGCTCGTAGAGCACTAATACCATCACAGACCACTGGGCATATGGGGGTGTTCCATGGGCCAAGGTCATCAGTCGCACGCGGCGTCGGCGACAGTCGTGAGCGACGCGGATGATGCGTTACTTCCGTCAGCGCTGACCGCGCAGGTTGGTACGGCCCCTAGCCCGCAGCTCAGGCACGGCGAGTTTCCCGCCGAGCCAGCCCAGGCAGCGAGCGCTCGTAGCTTCGTTCGCAGTGCCCTGGCGGGGTGCGCGAATGCCGACGACGCGGCGCTGCTAACCAGCGAGCTATTCACCAACTCTGTCATGCACAGCCGCTCGGGGCTTCGCGCGGGGGGTTCCGGGGGGTCGTCCCCCCGGGTGGACACCGCGG
>JASIBM010000359.1 GCA_030045175.1 Streptosporangiaceae bacterium
AGGCTGGCCAGCCGGCCGGCCAGGCCGCTGACATCTGGCAAGGAACCCCACGACGCCGGGCCGGTGATCTTGGCGGCGGCCTGCTCGCGCGCCGCCATCGCGTCCTGCCACGCCTGCCTGGCCTCGCTGACGATCGTGGTGACCTCGGCGATCCGCCGCTCCGCGTCGTCTCGGAGCCTGCCAAGCTCGTCGGCCCGCGCCCGCGCCGACGCGGCCTGAGTGCGCAGCCGGTCTAGCCGGGCCCTGTCGACCTGGCCGCCTCGCCAGAACGCGAGCGGGTCGGAGTTCAGCAGGTCCCGTAGCTCCTGGGTGTCCGCGTCGGCCTGCGCGAGCGCGCTTGCGAGCTCAGTGTCGCCGAGCCCGGGTAGCTGGCGCCTGGCGCCTTCGAGCGCCTCGCCGACCTGGCGCAGTCCATCGGAGATCTCGTTCCAGACGGTCTCGGCGGCTGTGAAGGTCGCGGCCACTCGCGGGAACTCGTACTTCATCTCGGCCACGGTGCTTCGCACCGTCAGCCTTCGGTCCGCGCCAGCCGTGAGCTCGCGCTGGCCAAGCGGTGCGACCGGGCTAGCGAGCACGACCGAGGGCCCGTAGATCAGGTCGGCCGCCTCGGCCAGCCGTGCCGGGTGCAGGCGACCTGGCCCGGTCAGGATCTCGTTGGCGCGGTCAACTACCCCCGAGTAGGCGGAGAACTTGTCCCACAACGTGGCGAGCGCGGCCGACGCGGCATCCCATTGCCGCTTGGAGTCCCCCGTCAGCGTGGCGCCGGCCAGCAGGCGCTTGCCGAAGCTGCCGTCCAGGTCGAGCAGGTTCGCCTGGATGGCGTCGCGCTCGCTCATCGCCGCGCGGACGGCCGCCTGGGCCTGGTCGCGGCTCGGTGGCACCGTCATGACGTTAGCGCCCATCTCGGGCCGGGCCTGCTCCCGGCCTGCTCACCGGTACTCCGCGAGCCTGCGTGACAGTCCCCACGCGCTGCCGCCCGCGATCACAAGCGCCGCCAGGATGACCCCGAACTCGAGCCCGCCGAACGCGCCGCTCCCTGAGGTCGCGCCGGCCCTGAAGGTGACCTGGTCGGCCGCGATCGCCCGGCGCAGGTCGGCCTCGAGCTTGCCGAACTGCGCGGCCGAGCTGCCAGGCTGGGAGCCGATCACGAGCGTCCGCTCTGCCGCGTAGTTCGCCGCGAGGTCCAGGCGGAACACCGTCTCGGTCGCCGAGTACCAGCTCCGCGCGTCCCGCTGAGCCGCGGCGACCGCTGCCGCGCCCTGGCCGCTCGGGGACTCCGCCGCGGCGGAGGTGAGCAGCGTGCCTGGCCCTGGGCCGATCTTGGCGCGCCTGGCGGCGAAGTCTGCCTGGAAGGACGTGCTGCCGGTGCGCGAGATCAGGTTGAGCACCTCATCTCCGCGCGCTTGTTGCGCGGAGATGCCCGCCTGGGCGAGCTGCTCTGCAGGGGTCGAGCCATGCTGAAGGCCATTTTCCAAATCCGAGCGGGCGGAGGTGAACGCGATGGCAAGCCACGCGAGGATCGCGATGACCGCGAGCGTGGCCCAGGACAGCCCGTAGTTCACCGTCCGGTGCGTGCGCCTGCGCAGCCACTGCTGCGTGCGCAGCAGCGCGAAGGCGATGGCGGCGGCGAGCACGAGCACCACGATCATCCAGGGCAGGCCGGTCGCCTGGGCACCCACCGAGCCCAGCGAGGCGCTCTCCTGGGCGTACAGGGCACTCGCGGCGGGTAGCAGCCGCAGGTGCATCTCCTCGGACGCTACCTGCATGAGCGAGCCGCCTGGCAGCGGGTAGCCGAGCGAGCTGTAGGTCTTGGCCTCCCCGACGTAATTCGTGTAGGCAGGCAGCCCGGCCGAGATCGTGGCGAGGTCGGCCGCGGCCTGGGCGCTGGCCGTGGCGCCCGAGTCGCGCAAGCTAGCCAGGTCGGCGCCGGCCCGCGCGATATCGGCCTCATAGCGCTGGCGGACGGCGAGCGGCCAGTTCGGGCCGGTGAGGTACGCGGTCGTCGCCGTGACGTCGGCGTCGGACAGCGACTGGTACATGCCCTTCGATGCGAGCGTGAGCGGCTCGCTGGCGCCGACCACCTGAGCGGCTGCCGATGCGTGCTGGTCCACCGTCCACGCCGCGAGCACGCCCCAGGCAAGCGCGGCGGCTACCAGGCCGGTCAGCAGGGAGCGCAAGATGGCCGGGGTGCCAGCCGCGCGAGGCCCCGTGAGGCGGGCGCCTGCGGCGCGCAGCGAAAGCCTGCCTGGCGGCTGCCTGGGCGCGGTGTGCTGGCCGGGTGGCCCCGGCGGCGCGGCGGGCTGCCTGGTGATCACCTGCCCGGTGATCGTCTGCTGGCCGGATGGCTGCTGGCCGGGTTGCTGTGCGGCCGGCGGCTGCTGCGTCGCGGTCATCTGATCTCACCGATCTGAGCGTCGGCCAGCTTCACTATCGGGGCAGGCAGCGGCTGGAACCGAGCCTGACCGAGGAATTGAGCCGAGTTCCCCGTGGTAATCACCCAGTGCAGGAATGCCTTGATGGCCCGCGCGACCGCAGGATTCGGCTGGTAGGCAGCCACGATCGCGTATTCGTAGTTAACGATCGGATAGCCGGCCGCGGCGGGGCCGTTGATCATCGAGATCGTCTCGTTGGCCGGCGTGGATGAGACGAAGCCGGAGACAGCGGCGCTCATGCTCGGCCCGTCGGGTACGGAGTAGTTACCCGAGGCGTTCCGCAGGCTGGCCTCGCCCAGGCCAGCCGCGAATGCCTTGCTGAGGTAGCTGATGCCGATGTAGGCGACGCAGCCACGGATCGCCGAGCAGGCACTCACCATGCCGCCGTTGCCGATCGCGGCTCGCGCGTTCGCGATCTTCGGCCACGCGACGACGGTCCCGTAGCCGATCTGCGAGTTCCAGGCCGGGTCGGTGGCGGACAGGTAGCTGGTGAACAGGAACGTGTCGCCTGAGCCAGTGGGCTCCCCCCTGTGCAACGGGTACACGGGGGTGGAGGGCAACGAGATGCCCTTGTTGAGCGCCTGGATCGCCGGGTTATCCCAGTTCTTAATCTTGCCTTGGTACATCCCCGCGAGCACGGGGCCGTCAAGCTGGAGCGTCTTGCCTGGCGGCAGCCTTAGACTGGGCAGGTTGTAATTGACCTGCTGGGCGGAGATCGTGAGCGGGATGTTCAGCAGGTCGGGGTCTTGCACCAGGTTGCCGCTTGACAAGAACGCGTCAGAGGCGCCGATGTTCGCCTTGCCCGCGGAGACGGCTTCGATGCCCTTGCCCGAGCCGGTCGGCGCGGTCGGGATCGTGATGTTCGGGTACTTCTGGTGATACGCCGTGGCCCAGGCGCCGAACAAGTTGTAGAGCAGCGTGCTGCCGGATTCCGACAACGTGAGCCTGGCCGAGCCTGGGCTGGATGGGATGTTGCCGTTACCTTTGCTCAGGGGTGACCCCAAGCCTGCACCCGCACCAGGCACGGCCGTTGGGCCGACGGCCGGCTGACCGCTGGCGCAGGCGGCGACAAGCGCCAGGGGTGCCATGGCGGCAACGAAAAACAGCGAACGGAACCTGAGCGCCACCTGCGGACTCTCCTTCACCCGGGCCTATGTCCATGCGCCCCGGTTCTGCCGAGCTTACCGTTAATGCCAGCAGATTTAACGACAGGCAGCAGGCTAGCGTTAGCCTGCCAGGCAAACAACACCGAATCTGGCGGCGCGCCGAGATGGGCCGCTGGCGGGCGCCGCGGCCCGGCCGGGCGTGCGGACCGGACCGGCCCGACCGGGTAAGGCACGTGGGCAAGATGCCGGCCCGCAAGCTGGTCTAGCACAATGAGCGCATGCCAGGTACCAGCACGGGCGCGCCTGGCGCGCCGCGTGGGCCCGATGCCATCGACATGGCCTGCCTCTGGTCTGACATACGCCTTGTCGCCTCGACCGGTTCGACCAACGCGGACGTGCTCGCGCAGGCCGCTCGCGGCGCGCCCGAGGGGCTGGTGATCGCCGCCGAAGCGCAGACGGCCGGCCGCGGCCGGCAGGGCCGTAGCTGGATCAGCAGGCCAGGTGCCGCCCTGATGTTCTCCGTGCTGCTACGGCCCGTCCAGGTCCCGCAAGCCGCGAGGGGCTGGGTGCCGCTGCTGGCCGGCGTCGCTACGGCGAGCGCGCTGCGCGACGTGCCAGGCGCCGGAGGGCGCGGCATCGACGCCCGCCTGAAGTGGCCCAACGACATCCTGGTCGGTGAGCGGAAGCTGGGCGGAATCCTGGCAGAGCAGTCAGGGGATGCGATCGTGGTCGGGATCGGCATCAACCTTCTTGGCGGCGAGCCAGACCTGCCGGTGCCCACGGCGACATCGCTCGAGTTGCACGGCGTCGGCGGGATCGACCGCACCGACCTGCTGGCCGGCATCTTGCGGCAATTCGAGCGGCGGTACGTGGCCTGGCGGCACATGGCCTGGCGTGGCACAGGCTCGCGCTCCCTGGACGCTGACGGTGGCCGGCTGCGCGCCGAGTACCTGCGGCTATCGGCCACCGTGGGCCGGCGGGTCCGCGTGCACCTGCCCGGCGGCCTGGCGCTGGCTGGGACGGCGGCCGATGTCGACGACGCCGGCCGGCTGCTGGTGCGCGCCGACGACGGCGAGGTGCACGCGATCAGCGCAGGCGACGTCATCCATGTGCGCGCAAGCTCGCAGCCAGCACCCGGCCAAGCGCGCATCCGGTAGCGGACTGAATGGCCGCGACCAGAACGCCCGCCAGGAAGGTGATCTCCGGCACCGCGGGCAAGCCCGCCAGGGCAGCGACCACGCGAGCGGTGGCCACGATCGGCTCACCATGCAGATAGTCCCAGAGCAGGGGCAGCACCCAGCCGATGGCGGCGGCCAGCGTAGCTGAGGAGAAGGCCGGCGCCGCGGGCCGGCGCGTGCTCACCGCGCCGATGACCACCCCGGTGATGAACGGAGCGAACCAGATCCCGGCGGCTCCGGCGACCGCGCACGCCACGGCCGCGCAGGCGCATGCGAGCGTGAGCGCCCCTGGCAGGTGGCGCCGGGCGCGAGCCGCCTGGCGAGGCCGGGCGCCGAGGTCTTCCGATGCGATGTCTGGCAGCTGGCTGGCGGTCACGCGAGCTCACCCCTCCGGTCGCAAGGTCCATACGATCACGCCGGCGGCATGGCTTGGGCTCAGGCCGATGGGCAGGTAATGACCGCTCCACCAGGTCCGCACGAGGTTCTGGTACCAGGGCGAGGCCGGGTTCTCGCTGAGGCCGCCCGGATAGATGGCGCGCGAGGTGGCTTCGCCAGCACCGGACCAGGCCGTGATCATGCGCAGGCTCGGGCCGAAGTCTGAGGTCATGCCGTCGTCGGCGGCGTTAACCGTCCACGGGTCACCGCCCGAGGGCCGTGGTCCGTAACCAAGGGCCGCGGCGCCGAGCAGCGACGGGATCTGCCGCCGGTGCAGTCGCCCCCATGACCAGCTATCAGGGTTGCCGCCGAGCCGCCTGGCCAGCGAGGCGACGGCGGCGCCGAATGCGGCGCGCATGTCGGCCGGCGCGTCGCTGCCCGGTCGTCCTGGCGGGCTGAAGGCCGGGTTGTCCTGGTCATGGAGCGTCCACTGGTCGAGGTCCTCGAGCAGCGGCGCTGGGTCATGGCCTGGGCTCAGGTTCCAGGGGTCGAGGTGGGCGGGCACGTGCCGGGCTTGCCACCACGGTTCGAAGACGGCCCGCAGGTAGTCGTTCCAGAAGGTCCACCAGATCGTCGCCGCCGGGGAGGTGACGTCCATCGAGTCGTTCCACCGCGTCAGGAGCCCGGCCGCGCTGGCGGCTCGCGGGCTGAGCGGTGCGCCGCCACGCAAGGCCGCTAGCAGCTCAGGAACGATCTGCGCGGCGAGGTGATCGGCGTAACTGCCCTGCAGTGCCGCCGATCCTGATAGCCCGGCTGCCGCCCCGCTGCTGAGCGCCTGATATGCCTGCGCTGCCCGGTACCCGGGGTCGAACCCCTGCGACGTTCCGATGTAATAGGGGTACGCGGCGGTGACCGGGCGCTGGTTCGCGCTCACGATCACGTGCCCTGGCGGGTCGTAGGCACGGGGAAGGGCCGCGAACGGTATCGTGCCGACCACGTCGCTCTGGCCGGTGCCGGGCAGCGGCCGCCACGGCTGGCCTGACCGGACGACGGGATAGTAACCCGCTGCGATTACGCCGATGTTGCCGCGGTCGTCGGCATAGACGAAGTTCTGCGTGGGCGCGCGCCAGCCGCGAAGCGCGTTCGTGAACTGCGTCCAGTCAGACGCCGTGGCCACGCCGAGGATGGCGGCGAGGTCGGGCGACGGGATGTCGCCCATCCAGTAGACAGACGTCGTCTCGCCTTCTGTCGTCATGATCGGCCCGTGCACGGTCAGGTCGACGACCAGCCGGACCGGCGCGGCGCCCCGCACGGGAATCAGGTAACGCAGCTTGCGCACCGGGCGCCAGGCACCCCGCCACAGGTACTCACCGGGATGCGACGGGCTGGTCTGCTCGTGGTAGAAGAGCGTTGACTGATTCTGGACATCCGTGAGTGACCAGGAAATGTGCTGGTTGCGGCCGATCACGATGGCTGGGATGCCCGGCAGGCTGGCGCCGGCGACATCGAGCGCAGGAGAGCGGAGCGCGACCTCGTACCAGTACGAGGGCAGGGAAAGCGCCAGGTGCGGGTCTCCGGCGAGCACGGCGGCCGATCCCCCGGCCAGCGGCCCGTTCACGGCCCAGGCGTTGCTGTCCGGGTGAATATGCGTCAGGCCCTCGGGAAGGCGGGCGATCTGCCGCATGATCGCCACTGCCGCCACCCCTGCTGCCTGTGCCTGAGCTGGCGCCGTCACGGGTGTCGTGGCCGCCGCTGGCCTGGCGTGCGATTGTCCGGTCAGCGCCAGTGAGTCGGCGTTGGCGTTCTGGGCCGCGAGCGGTGCGATGCCGTCATCGGTGTATGGCCCCGGGTCGTAAGGACGCTGGGCATTGGCCGGATCGAGCGGGAACCATCGCGCCGTCAGGGTGCTGCCCAGCGAGCGGTCAAGCACGCTGTAATCGAGCGGAGCCGTGGTGAAATCGAGCTGCTGAGTCAGCAGCTCCTGCACCACCAGGCTGTCCACCGGCGTCCATGGCCCCGGCTGCACGCCTGCCAGCGTGTAGATGGCAGGCCACTGACCGGTGGCGGCAAGCTCGGCGATGCGGTCGTTGACGCCCCTGGCGTAGGCGAGCAGGGCCTGGCCGGCCGGGCTTGACCGCGGCGTCGCCGCCCACTGCGCCTCGGCGGTGCGCAACAGCCCGAGGCGCAGCTCGAACTTGTCCGACCCGATGGCGGCCGGGCCTTCAAGAGCGCTCAGCCTGCCCTCGCCGACCCGGCGCTCCAGGTCCATCTGCGACAGCCGGAACCAGGCAGCGACGTAGCCCTGGGCAAGGAACAGGTCATGGTCGTTTGCCGCCACGATCGACGCGATGCCCGACCTGGTGAACGACACGGTGACCGGCCGGTAAAGCCCGGGGATCGCCAGCACGCCAGAGCGCGGGGCCTGCGCTCCGGCCGCCGATTCCCACACCCCGCGCGCCGCGAGCACCCGGCCCAGGGCGGGCAACGGCCCGGCGCCGAAGCCGAGGGCGTACATCACCAGGGCGGCGGCTGCGGCAGCGCCCGCGATGGCCGTTACCCTGCGGACTTTCCGTGCCACTGTACCCTCCGAGCTGATAGGGGTCAGGTCAGCGGGCCGCGACGGGATGACCGAGGTCGCGGATGAAGGTATCGAGCAGCTCGTCCGGTGCTTCCATGAAGCGGTAGTGCGGCCCGCTGAGCACGCGGAAGTCGGTCTGGCCGCAGCTGGCCCACGACGTCATCAGCCGGTAATCGACCTCGGCGTCGGCGTCCCACCCGATCGCGGTGATGGGGCACGGCAGGCGAACGGGCTCGCTCGGGTGATAGCGCTTGTTGGCCTCGACGTCCGCGCGGAGCACGTCCAGGCTCAGCTCGATCAGGTCCGGCCTGGGAATGCCGCCGAGCTGGACGATCAGCGTGCGCACCTCCTCGGCCAGCTCGGTGTCGGTCATGTGCAGGAACCTGCCGTGCGGCCCATCGTGCGGTGCCACCTGGGAAGAGACGAACAACCTCGCTGGCGCCCGGCAGCCGCGGCTGACGAGCCGCACGGCGGTCTCATAGCACGGCAGCGCCGACCCGCAATGGCCGAACAACGCGAACGGCCGGTCCAGGTAGGGGACAAGGACGTCGGCGAGGTCGTCGGCGAGTGCCTCATAGGTTGCGTAGGGTGGCTCGCGGAACCGGTTCTCGCGGCCTGGCGGCTGCAGCGGGCAGATCTCGATGTCGCCGATGAACCTCGGCCATTTCCGGTACATGCTGGCGCCGCAGCCCGAGTAGGGCAGGCAGAAGAGCCTGGCTCCGCTCTCCGGGGAAACCGGGCGGAGAAACCATGTCGAGCTTGCCACCGTCGACGGCATGATCCGGTCCCTCCCAGCTCAGCGCGCGGTGGCGGCGAGCCTGGCCGGCGTGGCCGCGCGCAGCTTGGCGACAAGGGGCATGTGCTTGATGCCTGCCACAAAGTTCGAGTGCAGGTGACTGACTTCTCCGGCCGGGCTGAACTCGTCGAACGTCGCGAACATCTCGGTGAACAAGATCCGCAGCGTCATCCGGGCGACGGTATGGCCGACGCAGTAATGCGCGCCGCTGCCGAAGGCGATGTGGCGGTTCCGCTTGCGCCGGATATCGAACCTGAACGGATCGGCGAACGCTTCCTCGTCCCGGTTCGCCGAGCCCAGCCAGGCCACGACGGCGTCGCCGGCCCTGATCTGCTTGCCGCGCAGCTCGGTGTCGGCCAGCGCGTAGCGCATGAAGTGATTCGCTGGCGATGCCCAGCGAAGCGCCTCGTCCAGGCCGGGGCCGAGCAATTCAGGGTGACTGCGCCAGTCATCCCACAGCGGCGTCCCCATGATCTCGCCGATGGCGCCCGTCGGCACGTAAGGCGTCGTGACGTTGGCGCCCAGTATCAGGCTGTAGCAATTAGACAAGATTGCCCCGGTCTCCAGCCGGCGCCCGTCGACCTCCATCTCGAGCAGCAAGCTGATCAGGTCATCCCCCAGCTTGGCTCGCCTTTCCTTCAGGATGTCGTGGAAATAGGCGAACAGCTCCCTGTGCGCAATCTCAAGCGTGGCCTTGGGGCCGGCCGGCTCGGTGAATTCCGGGTCGTCTGGCGCGATCGACATGGACGTCAGCCTGGTGAGCCTTGGCCAGTCGGCTCGCGGCAGCGCCATCATGGTGCCGGCCGAGGCCATCGGCAGCGCCATCATCGCCTCGGCGAAGTCGAAGGGCTCCTGGGTGAGCGCAGGCTCAAGCACCCGGCGTATCTCGGCGGTCACCGCGTCCCGGTAGCGCTCGACCTGCTTGTTGGTGAGCGCGCGCTGCATGGGCTCGCGCATCCGGTCGTGCCTGGGCGGATCGGTCGCTGCCATCTGGCGGCCGCGGGCCGGGTCCTCCTTGCCGAGCAGGAACAACATGGTGCCGCGCTGCGAGGTAAAATGCACGTGGTCACGCAGGACGAGGCTGGCGTCATCGAACTTGGTCACCGACCAGAATCCGAGCGTGTCGCCGACGTCCTGCCAGTGGACCGGGTCGCGCTGGCGCATGGCGAACCAGATGGCGTGCGGATCACCCTCGCCGTGCAGCACTGAATCGGTCAGGTCAACGGCATCGATGTTGATCGAGTCGGCGTTGGTCGGGTGACTGAGACGCATGGCGACGCTTCCTTCTCATGTCAGCGTTTTCTGGTGGCTATCGTCGATGGCCGGCAGGGTCTCGGCGAGCTCGGCGACGGTAGGGCGCAAGTACAAGGTCCTGGCCGAGACGTTGACCGCGAAGCGGCTCTGCAGGCGGGTGAGCAACTCGGCGGCGATCAGCGAGTGCCCGCCGAGCTCGAAGAAGTCGTCATCGACGCCGACCGGCTCGACCCCGAGCAGGTCGCTCCACTCCTGGGCAAGGATGGCCTCAACGCGCGTCCTGGGCGGCGTGTACTCGCTGCGCAAGCTGCGCGGCATGAGCCGCGCTGCGGGCAGCGCGGCCCGGTCAACCTTGCCGTTGCGGGTCAGTGGCAGCTCGGGCAGCAGCAGTACGGCAGCGGGCACCAGGTACGGCGGCAGCTCAGATCGCAGCTTCTCGCGCAGCACGGGGCCGAGCCCGTCACCGGCCGGGTCGCTCGCCGTGACGTAGGCGACGATTCGCTGGCCGCGGCCGGAGCCTGACTGGACGACCACCACGGCCTGCCGGACCGCGGGCTGCCTGAGCAGGGCGGCCTCGACGTCGCCAGGCTCGACCCGGTATCCGGAGATCTTGACCTGGAAGTCAGTACGGCCCAGGAAGTCCACCGTGCCGTCTGGCATCCACCTGGCCAGGTCACCGGTCCGGTACAGCCGGTCGCCAGGCCGGGCCGGGCGCGGATCGGGCACGAACCGGTCGGCCGTGCTGCCAGGGCTCGCCAGGTAGCAGCGCGCCAGCCCGTCGCCGCCCGCGTAAAGCTCCCCTGGCACGCCCGCGGGGACCGGCGCGAGCAACGGGTCGAGTATCCGGACCCTGGTGCCCGCGATCGGGCGGCCGAGCGGGACGGATGTGCCTGCGCAGGGCTGGGTCGTGGTCCACACCGTCGTGAAGGTCGTGTTCTCTGTGGGGCCGTATCCGTTGCTGAAGACCAGGCCCGGATGGGCGGCGAGCAGCTGCCTGACCCGATCGGCTGGCACCACGTCGCCGCCCGCTAGTACGTGCCGCAGGTCGGCGAACGCGTCGAGGTGGTCGCGCACCATGCGGTCGAATAGACCCGCGGTGAGCCAGACGACGGTGACCTTGTCTTGCACCAGGGTCTCGGCCAGCTGGCTGGTCGACACCGGGCCGGCGGGATGGATGGCCAGCCTGCCCCCCGTGGTGAGCGGCGCCCAGATCTCAAGCGTCGAGGCGTCGAATGCGACAGGGGACATCTGCAAGAACACGTCATCGGGCCGGAAATCCGCCCAGTCGGGCTGGCGGACGAGCCTGGACACGGCCCGGTGCGGCACGCACGCGCCCTTCGGCTCGCCGGTGGAGCCAGAGGTGAAGCTCACGTACGCAAGCGCGTCCGGGTGAGCCTGGTGACCGATGCTCGCTGCGGCGCCAGGATCGGCCGCCCCGTCATCGCGCCTGGGCAGCGGCACGGTGACGATGCCGGGCGGCAGCAAGTGCGCAAGCGCGTCGTCGGCCAGCGCGAGCGGCGCCGGGATATCGGCCAGCTGCCTGGCCAGCCTGTCCGGCGGCAGGTCGGGCTCGAACGCGGCGTAGGCCGCTCCGGTCTTGAGCACCGCGAGCAGCGCGGCGACCAGCGCGGGCGATCGCTCGGCGAGCACGGCGACGATGCGCTCTGGCCCGGCGCCCGCCGCGATCAGGCGGGCCGCAAGCCGGTTCGCCCAGCGATCAAGATCGGCATACGTATACTCCGTGCCCGCGTGACTGATCGCGATCGCGTGCGGAGCGCGTCGCACCTGATCCGCCACGAGCAGGTGCACCGCCCGCGGTGCGGCGCTCGCGACGCCGCTTCCTGCCCAGCCATCGACCTGGCGCAGTGCCCGCCGGGAGGCCAGCCGCAGGCAGGACACCGGGCGGTGCGGATGCGCGGCGGCGTCGGACAGCGCCTTGGCCATCTGCTCGGCGATCTCATCGGCCAGGCCAGCTCGCTCCCCTGGCGGCACGGTAAGCCGGATCTCATCGGCGCTGATGGCCAGCACGGGCACGGGACCCTCGCCTGCGGGCGCGGCGCCAAGCACCACGACGGCGTCAGGCGCCTGCCCGTCGCCGACGAGCTGGCGCCCCGGCTGGGCGGACGCTGTGACTGCGCACGAGGCCAGGGCGCGCTCGGCCGCCGCGCGCACCGTGGTGAAGTCAGGATCGGCGGAAAAATCAGCGCTAAGCAGAGCTTCGCTGTCGGCGAGCACCCGTACTGTCACCTGCTCCTGCAGCGTCCGCCTGTGCAGCACGACAGCGAGCGCCGCGATCGCCTCGGCCGCGGTGCGCCGCCCCGCTGGCAGCCTGCCCGCGGCGGCAGCGCGTCCCGCCGGCGCTGACGGCTTCGACCCGGTCACGTTTCCTCCAGCTTGCCCGGTGCGGCGGCCGGCACGCGCAGCGCGGGCAGGGCGGCACGGCCTTGCGGCCCGAAGACCTTGAAGCCCGGATCGCGTGCGATGAGCCGCAGCAGGTCGCGGTAGTCGGCGACGATGTCCGCGGCTCGCTCGGGGGTGAACGCGTCGGTCCGGTACCGCAGGTAGATGTCCGTGCCTTCGGCATAGGTGATCACCCGCATGGTGAGATCCCG
>JASIBM010000360.1 GCA_030045175.1 Streptosporangiaceae bacterium
TGTGCTCGGCAGCCCGCCGGCCGGCCCGGACGAGGATTTCTTCGCCTCCATCGGCCGCTCGATCAAGGCCATCGAGCTTGTCGCGGCCATCGAGGCCGACTCGGGCCGCGAGTTCGACGTGGAGAGCTGGCTGGCCAGGCCGACGCCGAGGCAGATCGCCCAGCTCATCGACCCGCAGCCAGCCGAAGCGGTAGCCGTGGCGCCGGGCCAGAGCACGCTGATCGAGCTGCGCGGTGGCGGCGGCCCGCACCTGCACCTGCTGCCAGGCGCGGCCACCGGCGCGGGCAGCTACGCCGAGCTGATCGAGGCGCTGCCGGACGACTGGCGGCTGACGATCTCCGCGGAACAGGACCTGCTCGGCTCGATCGCCGCGATGGCAGCGCGCTACCGGGCCGACCTTGATGCCGCCGGGCTGCGTCCCGACCTGCTGGCCGGCTGGTCAGTGGGCGGCCAGGTCGCCTATCAGATGGCGACCGGGTACCCCGATCCGGTGCCGGCCATCGCGCTGCTCGACGCCCCGCCGCCGGTCGGCTACGCGCTGACCGACGCGGAGGTCAGGCAGGCGTTCACCGAGGCATTCTTCAGCTCGCTGGCCACCCGGCCCGGCCTGGCGCTGCCCCAGATCACAGCCACCGGGCCAGATGTGTTCCTGCGGGTGCTCGCCGCCTACCTCGCCGCCGCCGGGCAGGCCATTCCTTTCGCCATCTTGGCCCAGCGCTGGTCGGTGTACGACCGGCAGCTGCGGGCCGCCGCCGTGCACCTGGCCGACACCCGGATCTGCGCCCAGGCGCTGGTGGTCGCGGCCGAGCTGGCCGACGTCCAGGTGGACCAGTGGGCGCAGCGGTTCGAACCGCCGCCGCGGCGCTTGCGCCTTACCACGGACCACCCTGGCGTCGTACGCCACCCGGCCGTCGACGAGGTCGGCGCGGCCATGGCCGCGCTGGCCGGCCGCGCCGCGTCACTGGGCTGACAACCGCGCGGCCAGGCGGAACCGGTCGGTCTTGCCGTTCGCGTTGAGCGGGAACTCGTCCAGGTGCCAGTAGCGCTCGGGCACCATGTAGGGCGGCAGCCGCTCGCCAGCCAGGGCGGTCAGCTCGGCCGGGTCAACCTGGCTGCCGGTGTAGGCGGCATGCAGCACGACCTCGTCGGTGGCGGGCAGGCCGAGCACGACGACGTCGTCTAGCTTCGGATGAGTGCGCAGCACAGCCTCGATCTCACCAAGCTCTACCCGGTAACCGCGCACCTTGACCTGATTGTCCAGCCTGCCGAGGTGCACGAGCTGGCCGTCTTCGACCCGGACCCGGTCACCGGACCTGAACCAGATCTCGGCAGGATCCGGCGCCCCGTCATAGGGCACGGCCCTGGTGCCGTCGAAGCTGGCGAACCGGCCGGCGTTGCAGGCCGGGTCGACATACCCAGACGACCGCTGGGAACCCCGGATGAGCAGCTCGCCCTCGTCGGCCGGCACGCCGTCCTCGCTCACGATCATGGTCTGCATGTGCGGGTACGGCTGGCCGAGCGGCACCGTGCCGTTGGATGTGGGCGGCCAGCTCGCCTGGTCGGCGGGCAGCACGTAGGCGACCGCGGAGATCGTGACCTCGGTCGGCCCGTAGAAGTTCTCGATGACCGTGTTCGGAGCGGCAACCGCCCAGGAGGCCGCCGCGGCGTAGGTCACCTGTTCCCCGCCGAACACGCTCCAGCGCAGGCTCGGCATGCTGCCAGGGCGCAGCAGCCGCAGCCGCCGGCTGACCGAGATGACGGAAGGCACCGAGACCCAGTGGGTGAGCTGCCTGGCACTGACGAACCTGGCCGGATTCATCAGCTCGGCGACTTGCGGCACTATGACCGCCGCGCCCGAATACCACGGGATGAACATGTCGTAGACCGACACGTCGAAGGTCAGGTCGAAGTTCTGGGAGAATCGCGAGCCCGGCCCGGTGCCATACCGGCTGGCGCAGAACGGCAGCAGATCGGCCAGGTTGCGATGGCGGATCGGGATGCCCTTGGGCTCCCCGGTCGAGCCCGAGGTGTACAGCACGTACGCGACCGCGTCCGGGTCGCCGTCATAGGGCTCAGGCCACGGTTCGTGGCCGATTGCCTGGTACCAGGCCACGTCCTGGCCGTCACCGGCGGATTCGAGCAGCACCGACGCGGCCCCCGACCGCGCGGCCAGGTCGCGGACCTGGTCCCGGCCGGCCGGGTCGGCGAGCACCAGGTCGACGCCCGCCGACTGGCAGATGCGCAGGTTCCTGGCCAGCGGGAAGCTGGTGTTGAGCGGCACGACGGTGGCGGCCAGCCGCAGCGCGGCGAGGTACCCGGCGTAGGCGGCGACGCTCCGCCCCGTCAGCAGGCCGACCGCCGACGGGCGGTCTCCCCTGGTCGCGACCAGCGTGGTCGCCAGCCGCTCGGCCAGGTCGAGCAGCTCACGGTAGCGCAAGGTCTCGCCGGCGACCTCAAGCGCCACCTCGGCCGGATAGCGCGAGGCGGTATCGCGGAACCAGGTGAACAGCGTGCCGGGCGAGGATGTCAGGCTGGCGCTGGGATCACTCATCGCGCGTCCTCCACGGTGCGGCCTGATGACCCGTCGGGTCGCGGGCCAGCGATCTGCGCTAGCGCGTCGTCGGTGACCACGCGCAGGAAGGGGATCACGATCAGCAGGCAGATCACGGCGAAGATACCGAATGCCACCTCGTAGCCGAAGAACTGAGCGACGACGCCGCCGAGCGCGGCGGCGACCGGCGCGGTGCCCCAGCCGATCATCTGGAAGGCCGAGTTGAACCGGCCGAGCATCTCATCGGGTACCAGGGACTGCACGATGACGCGGGCGTTCACCGTCCACATGGTCCCGCCCACCCCCGCGACCAGGGCCGCGGCGCCGACGGCGAACGCGCTGTCCCGCGCGGCCGGAACCAGCGCCGGCACCGCGACCAGCGCGAACGTCCCGATAATGTCGCTGAACATGGACCAGCGGCGGCCAAGGAGCTTGTTGATCGGCTGAACCGCGAGGGTGCCGATCACGCCGCCGACGCCCAGGCAGGTCAAGAGCAGGCCGTATTGCCTGGGGCTGAGCCCGAGCGGGCCGGGCGCCGGGGCATAGGCGGGCAATAGCGCCAGCCACGCGGCCCAGATGCCAGCCATGACCCCGACCAGCGCGGCCATCGTGCGCAGCAGCCGGTGCCGCAGCAGGAGCCTCAGGCCCTCGCGGATCTCGGCGTGGACCGACCGCAGGCCCGATCCGGCCCGCTCCGGGTCAGCCTCGGCGCGCTGCGGGCTGAAGCGGCCGGCAAGCAACGACAGGGCGATCATCCCGGTCGCGTAGATCCCGCCCGTCGTGCCGAACGCGGCAAGGAAGCCGACCGCGACCAGCAGGCCGCCGATCGGCGCGCCGAGGAACGCGTTCCACAGCGACTCCATCGCGGTGATCCTGGTGCTCGCCTGCACCCAGCGTTCCCTGGGCACGGCCGCCGGGATGATGGACATGCCGGAGGTCAGCGCCACCACCTCGGCCAGGCCAAGCACCAGGGCTACCACGTAGATGAACGCCAGGCTGGCCAGCCCCGCGGCGACGACGGCGAACATGGCCGTGACGCTGGCCAGGCGCATGCACTCGGCGACGATCATGAGCAGCCGCCGGTTGAGCCTGTCGACGAGCACGCCGACGTGCAGCGCGGCCACCAGCCACGGCAGCATGAGCAGCACGCCGACCGTGGCGATCAGCCCGGGCGAGCGGGTCAGGTGGTGGGCAAGCAGCGGAAGCGCTACCCGTGTGATCGCGTCGGCCAGGTTCGTTAATGCGGTGAAGACGACCAGTAGCCATTCGTTGCGGCCCGCGCGCGCTGGCTCGGCTGCGCGGGGAACGTCGGCCGCCGGCTCGTCTTGCGGCGACGGGGGCTGCGGCGACGATGTCTGGGTCACGATTGCCCCTCTCGGTCACGGTCAACGGGTGATGGTCGCGCTGTCCGCCATTGTGGCAGCAGAAAGGCCGCCGACGTCGATGAAGCCACCCGCGCCAAGGTCCGCAACCTGCTCGACCAGGCCATGACCATGATCGATTGTGCGCGCACGATCAAAGAAGTATGCTTGGACGACTAAACGATCACATAAGGAGCCGAGATGCCCAGCGAGTACTCAGACGCCATGCTCAAGAAGATCATCGAGGAGGCCAAACGGGCATTGTCAACCCAGGACCCAGCCAGCCGCGCCGGAATCATCAGCGACAGCATCCAGCCCTACGCCGGCTGGGCTTTGCGCTGGGCAGTCGAGGACTGTCGCGCTCACGGCCTGACTTGGCAAGTCATAGCCAGCATGCTCGGCAAGTCGTACCCGGCCGTCCTGCGCCAGTACGAGGCTGGGGGACCCGTCTACGTGGTCACCCCGGCTCAGTCGGCAAACAGCGGCAACTTCGATGCGCAGACACCGCTGCGCCGCGCCGCAACCGCGCTGGGCAACCACATGGCCGGGCTATACGGGCGGCAGCGAGACCGCATGACCTACGCGTTGTTGGTCGAGGCTGCCAGCAAGGTAACCGAGGCGCAGGGCAACATTGACGACCCGGCACCGCTGCTACGCGCATGCTACGAGTTCACCTCCCTGGCCGATCGCATCCGGCTGCACGCACAAAGCCAGCCGATGACTAGGCAGGAACGCGAAACATGGACCGTCATCGATGAGCTAAAAGCCGCCTACCAGCGGGACAAGGCCGAGATCGAGACAGCCCACCAGGTCATGACGCAGGTGGCCGACGCTGAGCGTTCACTGATCGAGACTGGGGTCAAGCCCCCGCCACGGCCACTGCACGTCCGGGTAGTCAAATCCGAGTAGGCGGCCGCCAACCTAAGGAGTGAAGCTCGTGGGTGCCGGGCACGTCACCGCGCCGTGGCCGACGACAGGCCCGTCATAGCCGTGCGGCCCGGACGAGCAGGGGATGGCTCCGCGCCGAACCGGCGAGTCGAGCGCAGGGAAATTCGCGGAGATCGACGCGCTGCTCGGCAGGAAGATCACCCCGGCCATGCGCTCGATCAGGCTGACCGTCATCCACGTCGACGGCGACCACCCCGGATAGCGCAAAGGAGACGGCGAGATGTGCCAACTCGGCCACGACCCGCGCGCAACTGGCTCTGCTCGTGCCCTGCGCGCACCAACGGTTTAGGCTGCCGTTTGATCGCGCTGCGGCGCGATCCGCGTCTACCTGTCGAGCACGGAGCAGGGTTACCAGCGTGATCATTCGGATATACCCTGGAATACAGGAGTAGGCTCACCGGGCGTGAGCGGGCAGAGAACCGAGCGTGAGGCCGCAGTCACGGAGGTCGCCGAACATGGCTGGACCGTGGCCAGGGAGACGGCCAGGGGTTACTACATCATGCGTTGCGCGTGCGGCCGACATCAGACGACAATGCACAAGACACCGCGGCTCAGCGATCACTTCAGGCAGAAGGCGGCTTGGATGATCAGCCAGTGCTCTGTGCGGAAGGACGGGACGTGATGCTGACGATCGACGCGCGAGCATTGCTTGACCTGCCACGGCCGTTCACCGATGACGAGCTGACCGACCTGATCGCCGCCGTGATCGACGACCTGGACACCCGCGTCATCGACCCGTCAGTAAGCACGTACCGGTCTGACTCCGGAGTCGGCATCGAGGTCTCGCTGACCATCGACACGGACAACACGTTCTTCGCCTACGAGACCGCCCTCGTTGCGCTGCGGGATGCTTTCGACAACGCCGTACCCGCTGTCGCGGGAATGACCAGCGACCAGGTCGCCGGTATGACTCGTGATCTAGTGCTTCAACCCGCCTGAACTACTCCCATCACGCTGACCGGCTAAGCCGGCGACATCGCATAGCCGGCCTGGCCAGCCGATAAGGTCATCGATCACGTCAGCAGCCCGCCGGAACCAGCGTTTGCCAGGCAAGAACATCTGGGCCGTCGATCGCCGGGACGAGGCCCGGTGCCGGCGGCAGGCGCGCGCCGGTGAATGGCGCGGTGTCGTAGCGGCCGGTAAGCCGGTGCCAGCCGTGGCCTATCTCGGCGCCCAGGGCCAGGGCGAGCTTGATTGCCAGCCTCGGCCGTAGCGCCAGGCGGCCCACGTCGGCCCATTTCAGCTCGTCGGTGCCGCATAGCGATGCTTCGTTGCCGGTGTCGACGTGCTCTTTCAGCGCGGCTAGCTCGGCTGCGCGCTGCCGCGCTGGCAGCTGCCGCGCCTGGTCGAGCATCGCGACCGTCTCCTCGGCGTGGTGCAGGTTCTGGCGGACGGTGCGGTAGGTGGCCTGGTCGATGAGCCTGCGCTCGTACTTCAGCTCGTTCAGCGCGTGCGCGACCTGATAGGTGACCTGGACGATCTGCGCAGCGGTCATGGCGTCGGTGTCATAGGACAGCAGCTGCTTCCAGCTCGGCTCGAGCAGGGCCTGGCGGTGCGCCTCCAAGGTGGTGAATCGTTTGGCGTACCCAAACGCAGGATCCTCGAAGGCCCGGCTGCCGGGGTCGAGGAAGGGTGCCAGCGGAGCGACGTAGAACTGCAGGCGCGGGTCGTTACCGAACCGGCCGGCGAGGTGATCGCAGTAGCGGACCATTGCCAGGGCGTCCTCGGGGCGCTGGCCTGGTATGCCGATCATGAAGAACAAGTCGAGCTTGCGGCACCCGTGCGCGAGCGCGCTGCCGATGGTGGACTCCAGCACCTCGTTCGGGTAGGGGAACTTGCCGTTCCTGACCCGCAGCTCCTCGTCCTGAGTCTCGATGGTGATCTCCAGGCTATAGCCGCTGGTCGCGTTGGCGATCATCGCGAAGAACTGGTCGCCGGCCGGGAAGAAGAGCTCGAAGACGAACTCGTTCCTTGGATGCTCGCGGGCCAGTAGCTCGAAGAACCGCCTTCCCCTGTCCACGCCGCCGACCCTGGGGTCGTGGACCATGAAGATGGGCGCGGCCGAGAAGCCGCTGATCGCGCGGACGTCGGCGATCAGCTTCTCGGGCGAGCGGAACGCCGGGACCGGACGCGAGACCACGGTTCGGTATGCCGATGCCGAGCCGCCGCACACCGCGCAGTCGAGGGGACATCCGCGGGAGTTGAGCAGCATCGTGGTCGGGTACCGGGGCCATTCGCGGTACGGCACCATGGTCGTCATGCTGGCGTACTTGAGTATCGCCTTGGCGGCGAAGCCATAGGCAGGCACGTCCACGTAGTCCAGATCGGCCGGGATGAAGGTCAGCGGGTTGACCCGGACCGTCCCGGCGTCGTCGGTCCAGGTCAGGTTCTCCACGCTGGCCAGCGGCGAGCCGGTCCGCAGGGCAGCCAGGAGCTGCCGGCATGGCTCCTCTGTCGAGTCGCCGCGTAGCACGAAGTCGACGAACGGATAGCCGATCAGCTCGGTGTGGTAATAGCTCGCCGACAGGCCGCCCATCACCACTGGTATGTCGGGGTGAAGGCGCTTGACGAGCTCGGCTATCGCCAGCGCGCCCTGGGCGTGCGGAAGCCAGTGCAGGTCGATGCCGAAGAGCCGCGGGCGCAGCCGGGAAAGGTACGCCGGCACGTCGAAGCCGGGGCGGGCCAGCATCAGGTAGGCCAGGTTGATGATCCGGACGTTGTAATGGTTCGCCGACAGGTGCGAGGCAATGCTGGTGAGGCCTATCGGGTACATCTCGAACTCATTGGTGGACGGCACGGCGTCGGCGATGGGCCCGTGCATGACCGTCCGGGTGCGGAAGTCGTAGACCGACGGGGCATGCAGCAGTACCAGATCGGCCCGGAACACGTCTTTGATGCCCATGTCAGCGCCTCCCAGCGACTACCGTCGTCACGCGCGCGTGCCAGCCGGCGCTCTAAGCATGCGGGCCGCATCGTGCCCTGGCCTAGGGCAGTTGTTCCTATCCGGGTCAAGCCGAACGTCTGGGTACCTGGGATGCCTTACGTCTTGAAACCGACATCGCGGATAGGACGGGTCAGGAGAGTCGCTTGCCAGTGACGGAAGTCCCCGGGTCGGCCTGATCCGAGAGACGGCCAGGCACCATGCGGTAGCCGTGCACCATCTCGGCGGAGATCGTGATCACCTCGTCAGCCGGCCCGGCCACCCAGGGCTCGATCAGCGACCGGTACCGCTCGGCTGCCAGCCGGTCGGTGACCAGCTCGGCGGTGCCGATCACGATGACGCTCCACCCCAGCTGCCGGGCGGTGTCGATGGCGTCAGCCTCGTAGGCGACGACCAGTCCCCTGTGCCCGATCATCACTTCCTCGGTGATGGCCGAGCCGACGGTCGCGCGGATGACGATCGTCTCGTGCTCCACGAGATGGTTGACCGGCCTGATGGCAGGCAGCGCGTGATGGACGAAGACCAGCCGCCCGATCTGAACGGTGCTCATCAGCTCCAGGCACTGCGGTTTCGTCAGCTCTTCCATCCGCCGCTGATAGCTCATCGAGATCCTCTCACCCGGCTCATCGTCCCGCTCGAGCGACTATCAGCATGCGGCGTGGGCCGGCCTAAGGCAATCCTGCCAGCCGGCCCACGCGCGCGATGGGCTCCGGTGGGCCCGGCTACTTCGCCATGACGGCTGCCGAAGTGGCGGCGCCGCGATCTGATGAGGCGGCCCTGGGCACGATCAGCACCGGCTTCTCGCTCATGTGCAGCAACCGCAGTGACACGCTGCCGAACGGCAGCCGGGGCAGGTCGTGCGTTCTGGCGGACCCCAGGATGATCATCCGGGCGTCGAGCTCGTCTGAGGCCGCGACAATCGACCTGGCGATGTGGCCGATGTCCGTCTTGCGCACGTCAACCGTCGCGTCGACGCCGAACCCGCGGATCCGGTCAGCGATGTCAGCGGCAACTCGCTCACCCTCGCCCTCAGCGCAGTCGACCTGGATCCGGCCGAAGCGCCCGAAAGCGTACTCATGCACGTGCAGCACGACCACCCGATCACCCGAATCGCTAGCAAGGTCGCGCGCCATCTCCACGGCCGCCTCCGTGTGACCCGTGGAGTCCACTGCCAGCAGGATTGTCTTGCTCATGGCCATCTCCTTCATAGTTCGGGACCTAACATCAATAGGCACGATAGGCGTGAGCTACCTGCTGCCCGTAGGGCCAAAGGTCGGTGTACCCTGCGACGATCGACCCGGATCGCGACCTTTGCTCATGGGTCCACGCGCACGGCGGCCGGGCCATTCGGCACGACCTAGCTCGTGGCTGGCACCCGCTGCAGGCCGTCAGCGGGTTCGTCAGCCACCATCTCGTAGCCGGTGACCAAATCGGTCGAAATCGTGATCACATCGTCCGCCTTCCCTGAGATCCAGGGTTGCAGCAACATGCGATACCGCGCGGCGGCGGCATCGTCTGTGAGCAGCCTGGCGGTTCCCAGCACGATCACGCTCCAGCCGACATGGCTATCTGAGTCGATCGAGTCGGCCTCGTAGGCGACCACGACGCCGTTGCGGCTGGCTGAGGTGATCGCGGCGCCCGCAGTGGCCCGCACGATGATGGACCCGCACTCGACCAGGTGATTGACCGGTCGTATCGCGGGAAGCGCGTGGTGGCTGAAGACGATCCTGCCCACGCTCACGCTACCGAGCAGCTCAAGCGCCCTGGTCCTGCTGATCTGGTGCAGTTGCCTGTGCTCGTCCATGGCTCGCCTCCGAGTCTGTGCCGCCCCGTTGTGATGAGATCAACTCTGCCCGCGAGGCCTCGCCCGTGGTCAGGGGCCAAGGTCCCCAAGTCGCCGCGCCTTGCTGCCCGCGAGTTACTTGGCTAAGGGCCTGGCGGGAATCTCCTGGGCGGCCAGGCGGTGACTACCAGCCCGTGACGGCCCGACGTACTATCGGGGCGTTAAACGGACGTATAAGGCTCAGGGGGTTCAGGTGGAGCATGCGGGTTCGCATTCGTTCCTGCCGGGCCTGAGGCTGGACGACCTGCTTGACGAGCTGCAGGTCAGGCTCCAGGCCGTGCTGTCCACCAGGGACCGGGTTTACTCGCTGCTCGAGGCTGTCGTCGCGGTCGGTTCCAGCCTCGAGCTCGACGTCCTGCTGCGGAGCATCGTGGAAACCGCCGTCTCGCTGGTCGACGCCCGCTACGGCGCGATGGGCGTGATCGGCGAGGGCGACAGGCTCGCCGAGTTCATCCCGGTCGGGCTCAGCCCCGGGGAGATCGAGGCGATCCACCACTGGCCGGAGGGCAAGGGCCTGCTCGGGCTGCTGATCACCGACCCCAAGCCGTTGCGGCTGGCCGATATCAAGGACCATGCGGCGTCGTTCGGCTTCCCGGACGGCCACCCGCCGATGACGTCCTTCCTCGGCGTGCCGATCCGGATCCGCGGCGAGGTCTACGGGAACTTGTACCTGACCGAGAAGCAGGGCGGCGGCCAGTTCGACACCGAGGACGAGGCCGTCCTGATCGCCCTGGCTGCCGCGGCTGGCGTGGCGATAGAGAACGCGCGCCTGTATGACCAGGCGCGCAGGCAGCAGCGCTGGCTGACCGCGACCGCCGCGGTCACCAGGCACCTGCTGTCCGGTGCCGAGCCGGGTGACGCGCTGTCGATGATCACCGACAAGGCGCTCGAGATGACCGGGGCTGACCTCGTCATGGTGACGCTGCCGATGGACGACGGAGATCACGTGCGCATCGAGCACGCCGCGGGCCATGGTGCCGAACTAGCGCTCGGCCTGGTCGTGCCGCTGGACAACTCGGTGACCGGCGAGGTCATCAGGACGGGTGAGCGGTTGTCGATCCCTGACTTCACCACCGATCCCCGGATCATCACGACCCCCAAGGCCAACCTGCCGATCGGCCCGCTCGAGGCCGTTCCCCTCGGCGCGCCCGGCCGTGTCCGCGGCGTGCTGTCGGCCGGGCGGCGTCCTGGCGCCAGGCCGCTGACCCCAGCCGCCGCCGACATGCTGGCCACGTTCGCCGCGCAGGCCGCGATCGGGCTGGAGCTAGCTGAGCACCGCAAGCAGGCCGAGCAGATGGCGGTGTTCGAGGATCGCGACCGGATCGCCAGGGACCTGCACGACCTGGTGATCCAGCGGCTGTACGCGACGGGCATGTCACTGCAAGGCGTCACCTCGATGATCAGGGTTCCCGAGGTGGCCGAGCGGGTCAACCGCTCGGTGGACGCGCTTGACGACACGATCAGGGAAATCCGGTCGGCGATCTTCGCGTTGCAGACGCACCCGGACGCCAAGCCGGCCGCCCTGCGCGCCCGGATCTTGTTCGTCGCCCAGGAAATGACCGCGGCGCTCGGCTTCTCGCCGTCGCTGCAGTTCAACGGGGCACTCGACTCGGTCATCGGCGAGCAGGCCGCCGACGCCCTGCTGACCGCCCTGCGCGAGTCGCTGTCCAACGCCGCGCGGCACTCGCGGGCCAGCAAGGTCGACGTGATCGTGACCGCGGGCGATGAGCTGGTCCTGGTCGTCAGGGATAACGGCGCGGGGATCGCCACCGGCGGCAGGCGCAGCGGCTTGCGCAACCTAGAGGAGCGCGCTGCCGCGCTCGGCGGCTCGCTGACCACCAGGCCAGCCGAGGGCGGCGGCACCGAGCTGACCTGGCGCGTGCCACGCAGCCATGACTAGCCGGGCTGGCGCAGCGGCAGACGAGCAATTAAGCGGCTCGCGTGTGCTCCTGCTTGGCACGGGGCGCATGTCCGGTTTTGCCGTGTTCCCTGTCACTCGCATCAGGGTCATCCCGATGGTGCGGCAGCTGGCCGGGAGGCGGCCCTTCTGGCGTGCCGGGAATCGATCGCGGCGGGCGTGCGACTCGCCCCAGCCGCACTGTCACCAGGGCCATCCCGATGAGCAGGACACCGACGAGCATGAGCGTCTCGGCGAGCCCGAGTGACCCATGGGAAAAATTGATGACCGCTGCCGTGAGGTAGCCGAGCAAGGCGCAGGAGCCGAATACGAGCAGGATGACATGACGCAACGGGACGCTGGCGGCCATGACAACCACTGCCGTCGCGATGCCGATCGCGTAGACCCAGCCATGGTCGTGGACGGCGATCGCGGGCGAGGCGAGCGCCACAGCGGCGCCTACGGAGATGCTGGTTCCGAGCGGGTTCGGATACAGCCAGCCCAGCGCCGCCCAGGCCAGGCCGAATAGCCACAGTCCCAGCGCGATGGTCAGCCAGGGCGTCTTATCGCCCGGGACGACCATGATCGTGCCGCACAGCGCGCTGACCAGCCCGGCCAGCGCGGCCATCAGGAGCAACTCGCGGCGGCAGGCCAGCCATAGCGCGCCGCAGTAGGCGGCGATCACCGCGCCAACGGCCAGGGTGGCCGCCGCACCCGACATCGCGTATATACGGACAGCCGCGATAGCGGTGACCGCGCCCGCGCAAGCCGCAGAACCAACCCACAATGCCTCGGTCAGGCCCTGCTGCTCCGACCTGGAGGCCCACCGGACGATAAAGCCAGCCAGCAGGAAGCAAACCGCCGCGGCGGCCAGGATGCCCGCGCGCTCCCAGTCCGTGACGTGCAGCCACCGCTGGCTTATCGCAACGCCGCTGCCGGAGAGGATGAGTATTACTCCGGCGCAAGTGACCGATTCCGTTAGCAGCGAGCTACGCCGCTGGCTCCGATGATCTTGCCTGGCATCGGCGCCGTTCGCGGCAAGTACCCGGTCCCGCCAAAACCAGAACTCCAGGGCTCCGACAACTAGAAACGCCGCGACGACGATTAGCATGATGCGCGTCAGCATCGCTGGCCTTCTTCCCCAATAGCGCACTTCCTCAATAGCGCACTCAAATTTTATGATCCGCTAGTTAAATGTAAACGGATCAGCCAAGTGCCTGGCTAGGGCCGAAAGTCACCATGACCTGCCCACTGTGCCCTAGCTGAGTTACCCGAAGAGGCGCCAGTGGAACTGACCCTCGCTGCGGCTGATCCGCAGCATTGCTCGCGACGACGGGAGAATCGCCTGCCGCCACTATCACGACCGGGCAGCGGGCGCTGCTTATGCAAGCTCGGAGCACCGGTCCCACGGCTTGTCCGGCAGATTGGGCTCTGGCATGCGTTCCGAGCACGAGCAGATCAGCGTCAGCACACCGGTCCGCCAGGTCGCGCTCCGCCCGGCCGTCAGCTAGCTCCGCGACGACCTCGACAGCGGGCTGCGGCCCGAGAACCTCGCGCACGATGGATGCAAGCTCCCGGCTGGCCATCGCGCGCCGCTCGGCCGCAGGTGGCGGCACGTGGCCGTTGTATGGCGGCGGTGATGTACTTGTCTCGCAATACCGGACTACGTCAAGCCGTGCCCGGCGGTCGCTGGCCTCGGACGCGGCCCAGCGCAGAGCCGCGACGGACGCCGCTGAGCCGCTAACACCCACCACGATTCGCCGCGGGCTCCTTATCGACATGGCAGCCATCCCCTGTTTCGCGCTGCGGCAGATGCCGTGTCAGATCATGCGCCTTTAGTACATATGCCATCGACCGTTGCGGCGGAGTGCCGAAGGTCCTGAGTTCAAGGGCGTTACGGCACTGAGCACGCTGCTGCCAGCGGCCGATGCTGGAGTAGGCAGCGACCTGACGCAAGGTCGCTGGCAACTCGGTTAGGAGCATGAGATGTCCGCACTCGCAGATGGCGCAGTCCCCCGCATCGTGGCTGGAGTAGACGGGTCGCCGCCGTCGGCCGCCGCACTTGCCTGGGCCGTCAGGCAGGCCGAGCTGACCGGCGGCGTCGTGGACGCCGTCATCGCCTGGCAGTATCCGTTCGCCGCGGGCGGGCTCGGCGGCGGCGGGCTAGGCTGGGCGCCCGCCGTGGGCCTGGACAACACCGACTACGCCGACCTGGCTACCCAATCGCTCAGCGCCTGCGTGAGCGCGGTCAGCCCGCCGCCCGACGTCAAGGTGCGCGAGCTCGTGGTGCAGGGCAATCCCGCGCAGGTGCTGCTTGACGCGGCCAAGGACGCCGACCTGCTCGTCGTCGGCAGCCGGGGGCACGGCGAGTTCGCCGACGCGCTCATCGGCTCGGTCAGCACCCGGTGCGTGCACCACGCGCGCTGCCCGGTCGTGGTCGTGCGTGGCACGCCGGCCGCGAAGCGGCACGAGGCCAGGGCGCAGTAGCCGATGTTCGAGATCCGGTTCCACGGCCGCGGCGGCCAGGGCACGGTCACCGCCGCCGAGCTGCTCTCCGCCGCCGCGTTCGCGCAGGGCTGGCACGCCCAGGCATTCCCCAGCTTCGGATCCGAACGCACCGGAGCGCCCGTGATGTCGTTCTGCCGGATCGATGACCGGCCGATCAGGAGCAGGGAGCCAGTGATCAGGCCAGATGCGCTGATCGTCCAGGATCCGACGCTCCTGCACCAGGTGAACGTGTTCGAGGGCGCCGATGCGGAGTGCTGGCTCTTGATCAACTCGGCGCGCGGCGTGGACGAGCTTGGCATCGGTGACTTCACCGGCACGCTCCGGCCAGGGCGCGCGCTCACCGTGCCGGCGACCGAGCTCGCGCTGGCCCACCTGGGCAGGCCGGTGCCGAGCGCGGCGCTGCTCGGCGGGTTCGCCGCGCTCACCGGAGCGGTCACCCTCGACTCGCTGGTCGAGGCGATCAAGGCCAGGTTCGCAGAGCAGCCGAAGGTCGCCGACGGCAACGCCGACGCCGCGCGCGCGGCCTTCGACCGCGTCAGGAGCGAGCTCGCGGCGATCGGGGTCGCGCCGCCACAGGAAGCGGGCATGCCAGCAGCGCCGGCCAGGCACGCGGCGCCGACGGGCAACGGCGGCAGGGTCGGCCAGATCGAGGGATCGGCCGGGGTCGCCGAGGCGGTCGCCAGGTGCCGGCCGGAGGTGATCTGCGCGTACCCCATCTCGCCGCAGACGCACATCGTCGAGGCGCTGGCCAGGCAGGTGAAATCGGGCGCGCTCGAACCTTGCGAGTTCATCAACGTCGAGTCCGAGTTCGCCGCGATGTCGGTGGCGATCGGCGCGTCCGCCGCGGGGGCGCGCGCCTACACGGCGACGGCGAGCCAGGGCCTGCTGTACATGACGGAGCCGCTGTACAACGCGTCGGGGCTCGGGCTGCCGATCGTGATGACCGTGGCCAACCGGGCGATCGGCGCGCCGATCAACATCTGGAACGACCACAGCGACGCGATGTCGCAGCGGGACAGCGGCTGGATCCAGCTATACGCGGAGACCAACCAGGAGGCGATCGACCTGCACGCGCAGGCGTTCAAGATCGCCGAAGAGGTGTCGCTGCCGGTCATGGTGTGCATGGACGGGTTCATCCTCACCCACGCGCACGAGCGGCTCGTGGTGCCCGACCAGGCGCAGGTCGATGAGTTCCTGCCGCCGTTCGTGCCGCGCCAGGTGCTCGACCCGGCCGAGCCGGTCTCGATCGGCGCGATGGTCGGCCCCGAGGCCTTCACCGAGGTCCGCTACCTCGCCCACGCCAGGCAGCTACAGGCGCTCGATCTCATACCGCAGGTGGCGGCCGAGTTCGCCGGGCAGTTTGGCCGCAACAGCGGTGGGCTGGTCAGGCCGTACCGCTCATCGGACGCCAGCACGATCGTGGTCGCGCTCGGTTCGGTCCTTGGCACCATCAAGGACACGATCGACGACCTGCGCGCGGACGGGATGAAGATCGGCGCGCTCGGGATCACCTCGTTCCGGCCATTTCCGGTAGACGCGGTCCGGGCCGCGCTCTCGCGGTGCGACCGCGTGCTTGTGCTCGAGAAGGCGTTCGCCGTGGGCATGGGCGGGATCGTCGCCACCGACGTGCGAACCGCCGCGCCCGGGGTCAGGGAATACACGGCGATCGCCGGGCTGGGCGGGCGGGCGATCACCAAGGCGTCGCTGCGTGAACTGTTCCTGATGGCAGCGGCGGATGACCTCGATCGGCTGACCTTCCTCGACCTGAACGCCGGCCTCCTGGGGCGCGAGCTTGACCGGGTCGCGGCAAGCCGCCAGTCGGGGCCGGCCGCCGAGAACATGCTGCGCGACCTCGGGGTCGTCGCCGCGCGGATCGGTTAGGGGAGGTAAGCACCATGCCCGTGCAGCAGATCAAGTTCTACCAGACCGGCAGCTTCGCGGCAGGGAACCGCCTGCTGGATCCGGAACAGCGGTCCGTGCAATCCGCCGCCGATCGTGCGAACTCGATCAGCTCAGGGCATCGCGCGTGCCAGGGCTGCGGCGAGGCACTAGGGGCTCGCTACGCCCTGGACGCGGCCATGCGAGCGACGAACGGCCAGCTCGTCGCGGTGAACGCCACCGGCTGCCTGGAGGTCTTCTCCACGCCGTTTCCTGAAACCTCGTGGCGGATCCCGTGGATCCACTCGCTGTTCGGCAACGCGCCCGCGGTCGCGACCGGGGTGGCCGCGGCGATGCGAGTCAAGGGCAGGACCGATATCCGGGTGGTCGGCCAGGGTGGTGACGGCGGCACGGTGGACATCGGCTTCGCGTGCCTGTCGGGGATGTTCGAGCGCGACGACGACGTGCTGTACATCTGCTACGACAACGAGGCGTACATGAATACCGGCGTGCAGCGCTCCGGCGCCACGCCGCCGGCCGCGCGCACGGCCACCACGCCGGCCGTCGGCGCTGAGCCCGGCAACCCGTTCGGGCAGGGCAAGAGCGCGCCGCTGATCGCGATGGCGCACGAGATCGGTTACGTGGCCACGGCGACCGTGGCCGGGCTGCGCGACCTGGAGTACAAGGTGCGCCGGGCGATGGAGTTCCGCGGCGCCCGCTACCTGCACGTCCTGGTGCCGTGCCCGCTCGGCTGGGGCAGCGCGTCCTGCGACACGATCAAGATCGCGCGGCTGGCCGAGCAAACCGGGCTGTTCCCCGTGTTCGAGGCCGAGCGCGGTGAGGTGGTCAGCGTGTCGAAGATCAGGAGGCAAGCGCCCGTCGAGGAGTACCTGAAGCTCCAGAGCAGGTACGCGCACCTGTTCCGGTCACCCGATGGTGCCAGCACCATCGCCAGGCTCCAGGCGAGGGCGGACAGGAACATCGCCAGGTTCGGCCTGCTCGATGACGAGCCGGCCAGTCAGGGCGGGGAGGCCGCGCGATGATGAGCAAGCCATTCGCCATCACCCTCGACGTCGGATCCAGCCTGGCCAACAAGACCGGCTCGTGGCGGACCGAGCGCCCGGTCTACGTCGACCTGCTGCCGCCTTGCACGAACGCGTGCCCGGCTGGCGAGCAGGTCCAGCAGTGGCTTTACCACGCCGAGGACGGCAGCTACGAACGGGCCTGGCGGCAGATCATGGCCGACAACCCGCTGCCCGCGATCATGGGGCGGGTCTGCTTCCGGCCGTGCGAGACGGCGTGCAACCGGGCTCAGCTTGACTCGGCGGTCGGCATCAACTCCGTCGAGCGGTTCCTCGGCGACGAGGCGATCAGGCAGGGCTGGACCGTTCCCGTGACGGCGGAGCCAACCGGCAAGCACGTGCTCGTGGTGGGGGCCGGCCCGGCCGGCCTGGCCGCCGCCTATCATCTGCGACTGATGGGGCACGCGGTCACGATCAGGGACGCCGGGCCGAAGCCAGGCGGGATGATGCGCTACGGCATCCCTGCCTACCGGCTGCCCAGGGCAGTACTCGACGCCGAGGTCGACCGGATCCTGGCGATGGGCGTGACGCTGGAATCCGGCGTCACGGTCACCGACGCGCGGCGCGCGATGGACGAAGATGGCTTCGACGCCGTGTTCCTCGCGGTAGGCGCGCAGGTGGGCAAGCGCGCCTACATCCCGGCCGGGGACTCGGCCAAGATCGTGGACGCGGTCTCGTACCTGCACGCGACGGCGGACGACCAGCCGCCACTGCTCGGCAGGCGGGTCGCCGTGTACGGCGGCGGCGACACCGCGATGGACGCCGCGCGTACCGCCAGGCGTCTCGGCGCCGCCGACTCGGTCATCGTCTACCGGCGCACCAGGGGCCAGATGCCCGCGCACGACATCGAGGTCGAGGAGGCATCGGCGGAGGGCGTGCGGATGATGTGGCTGTCCACCATCGCCCGCGCCGAGCCAGGCAAGCTCACGATCGAGAAAATGGTGCTCGACGAGACCGGGTTCCCGCAGCCAACCGGCGAGTTCGAAGAGCTCGACACGGATGCCGTGGTGCTCGCGCTCGGCCAGGAAACCGACCTGTCGCTGGTCGACGGCCTGGACGGGATCGGGGTTAGCGACGGCGTGGTCCAGGTCGGCGACGACATGATGACCGGCCATCCGGGCGTCTTCGCCGGCGGTGACATGGTCCCCGCCGACCGCACGGTCACGGTCGGGATCGGGCACGGCAAGCGCGCGGCGCGGTGCATCGACGCCTGGCTGCGCGGCGAG
>JASIBM010000361.1 GCA_030045175.1 Streptosporangiaceae bacterium
AGCGCCGCCCGCAGGCCAGGCAGCGACGCAGGCGCCAGGTCGCGGACCGGAGCGGCGGCACCCACCACAGCGGTCGCGCCGTGCAGCCTCGCCAGCATCTCGATCAGCGCCAGCCGCTCGCGCTGCGGCATGCGCCGGCTGAACGTCCCTGCCGTGCCCTCCAGGTAGGGGAACACGATCGCGGCGCGGTGCTCATCGAGCCGGGCCAGCGCCTGTCCGTCGCGCGTCGGCACCGGCGCCAGCGCGAACTCCAGCCCCGCGTCGCGCACGGCGATGACCGCGCCCATCGCCGCTCGCAGGTCCGTCCACCCCTGCTCAGGGGCGGCGCCCCGCCAGCCGCCGCCCAGCTCGGCAACCGTGACGAACCACCTGCGCCTCCCGGCTTCTGTGGCGATCCAGTGATGATCGCCGAACCCCACCGCCAGGTAATCCAGCCCGATGGCCGCCAGCCCCCAATGGCGAGTCAGGGCCGCGGCGATGTCGCGCTCCTCTATGCCTGCGGGCGGCGCCTTCACCGCCGCATGCTAAGCAGGGCCACGCGACACGGGGCAAGCGAATTTCAGGTGTGACCGGATAACCCGCTTTGCCCGATTCCGGTTCGCCCCGGTCAGCCTTGGACAGCCCTGCACGGCCCCGCACGGCCCCGCACAGCCCGCAACGTGGGGCCCTTGCTGTCGGTAGAACAACAGCAAGGGCCCCACGTTGTCGCCAGAGTTCGAGGCGGATCTGACCTCGCGGCGGCATAAGCCTTCGGGATCGCCGCGTGATGGCGCCAGAACGGACGATTACCTATGGTGCGCGCAGCGTTTCGCGTCGCCCGTTCGTCCTTGGGGGCGACAAAGGAGGTGGCGTGCAGCCAACAGCGGACCCAGGCAGCCACGTGGAACGCCTGCTGGCCGAGCGCGGCGACCACCTGTTGCGAGCCGCGACGGCGCTGGCAGGCGAGCAGGCGGAAGCCGAGGACCTGCTGCAGGCGGCGATCGAGCGGCTGCTGCGGCACTGGCGGCGGGTGGAGTCAGACCCCGAGGGTTACCTGCGGCGGACGCTGTACAACCTCGCCGTCGACGGCTGGCGCAGGCGCGGCGCCTGGCGTGGCCTGCTGCCGCTGCTTGATCGGCCAACGGTTGACCTGGGGGCCAGCGCGGTGACCACGGTGGACCTGCGTGACGCGCTGGTGCGAGACCTGCGCGAGCTGCCGCCGCTCGGGCGGGCGGTCCTCGTCCTGCGGTACTGGGAGCAGCTCAGCTACGCCGAGGTCGCCGAGCTGCTCGGCCGCCCGGAGGGCACGGTCAGGTCGGCGGCCACGCGCGGCCTGGACCAGCTACGCCAGGCCGCGGCGGCCTGGGCCAGCGACAGCCGGGCCTGACGAGCGCAAGAAACCGCCGCACCCTGACGAACGCGAGAAGGGACTAAGGTCATGGACTCAGATATCGGTGAGCTGCTCGGCGAGGGAATCGGCCGGCTTCCTGTCGCCGAAGGGGCCGGCCCGGCGCTAGCCGGGCGGTCCCTGCGGGCGCACCGCCGCCGGCGGGTGGCAGTGCGCACGAGCGCGACCGGGGCGGTCGCGATGGTCACCGGGGCAGCGGTGGCGGCTACGTTCCTTGGCGGGGCGAGCGGCGCCACGCGGCCGTCCGTCCGGCCTGGCCAGGCGCTCACGGCGGCGTACGTGGTCAGCCACGCGCTGGCGGCCGTCGAGCGCGGAACGCTGATGGATGAGGTCAGCCTGCACGGCAGCGACGTCTTCTTCTTGCTTCGGCCCGGTACCGCCTCCGTCAGGTTCTCGCAGCATCTCGTGCCGCGCGCGACGTTCTGGTCGTACCAGAACCAGCAGCGCGAGGCCGGGTTCTCGGCCTCGGGCAACCCGCAGTTCGACGCGAGCAGCGTCCTGCTTCCGTCCGTTACTTCCGCGCCCGGACGATACCGGGTGCAGGGCGCCGACTACCAGCACCGCACCTGGTGGCGCGGCACCGTGAACCTGAAGCCGTGGCCGGCTCCCGTCGTCAAGAGATGCGAGGGTGACCGCCTGCCGACACCCGTTGCGACCATGGTCGACTGGCCGAGCCTGATCCGCCGGGCACTGTCCTGCGGGAGCTACCGGATCGTGGGCCACCAGCGCATCGACGGCACCGACACCATCAAGATCGAATCCGTTGCCCGCGCGGCGCGTCCCCTGCAGGCACCGATCCGCCAGACGCTGTGGGTGAATCCGTCGTCCTACCTGCCGGTCAGGATCGCGTGGACGTGGGTGTTCCGCCACCAGCCCGTCCTGCGCCTGGTGGGCGACTTCCGCTGGCTCGCACCTACCGCCGCCAACCTGGCGAACCTGCGGTCACCGATCCCGGCCGGCTTCCACCGGACCCTGAAGATGGAGCTACCCGCGCCAGGTTTCGTCTTTGACTTCATCGTGAGAGGCCGCTCACGTTCAGCACCGCCCTGGTGACGGGACCACCGCGCCCGGTGCGGTTATCGTGTGCTTCATGGCCGTCTATGTGATCGCTCAGCTCACCATTCATGACCGCGACAGGTACCAGCGCTACTCTGCCGCGCTCGGGCCCACTCTGACCAAGCACGGCGGCAGCGTGCTGGCCGCCGACAATGACCCCGAGGTGCTCGAAGGGCAGTGGAGCGGCGACCGGGTGGTCATCCTGTCGTTCCCTGGCCGGGACGCGTTCGTGGACTGGGCGACATCGGCCGAGTACCAGCAGATCGTGACAGATCGCCTCGAGGCGGCGGACACGATCGGGTTGCTAGTGCACGGATTGATTTAACGGTCGGCTTGCCGTCGGTCTGCGACCTGGGAAGTTAGCTCGCTGGGGCGTTAGCTCACCGTGCCCGGGTCTGGGCGAGTCATGGCTGTGGCGATTACGGCTGGGCGGTGGGCGGGACGTGGAATAGGACCGTGAGGACGACGGCAGCGGATACCGGGTCGAGGTCGCGGGCGAGCGTTGGCGTATGGTCGCCGTCGAGTATCCGACGCAGCGCGCCGGCCAGCGGCGCCAGGTCGGCGTCGGTGTCCATTTTCGTGAGTGACTCGGTGACTTTTTGCGCGGTGTCCTGGTCGCCGTAGGCGGCGTTGACCACATGGGCGATAAACCCGCTGAATGGGATGGCCGGCCAGAGCTGGGCCGGGACCGGGTTCTCACCGGTCAGCGCGGCCTGGGCGCGGCGGGTGATCACGGTGTCGATGTTGTCCAAGTCGTCGGGCAGGCTGGCGCCTGGCCCGTCGTCCAGGATCGCGCGGAGCGCGGCGACGAGCGTGCCCCAGTCGGGTGAGTCGGCGCGCTCGGCCAGGCGCTCGTCGACGGCGGCGCGGGCTTCGTCGTCGCCGTCGCGGGCGGCGACGATGCCAGCGATGACCGGATCCCACGAGGCGAGATGTCGTGGTAGCAAGGTGTCAGGGTTGGCGAGTTCGCTGGCCTGGGCCAGCAGCGCGCTGTAAACCGCCCCTACTACGGCAGGGTCGTCCGTGAGCTGGGCGAGCAGCCGGGCGAGGTCGACACCGGGCACCTCGCCGACAGCGGCGGATAGCTCGCTGATGGTGGCCGGGACGACGGCGCCGCCTGGCAGCTCGACTAGGTCGCGAGCCGCAGCGATTAGCGGGAGGCGGGCTCGTGTGCTGCCGGCCAGCGTGCGGATTAGCGCGGCGGCGAGATGGTGCGCTAGCGCCTGCGGGTGGTCGGCGGCGTTTCGGCGGAGATAGTTTCCGAGGTTCTCGTGGCTGACGGCGATGGCGTCGCCGTCCCGGGCGAGGTATTCGTAGCGCAGGGCGTTGCGCTCCAGGTCGATGGCGTCCTGCCCGTGCCCAGCCTTGTCCTCGACGCCGGCGAGCGCCGACAGGGCCTGGCCGAGGTTGCCGGTGGCGTGCTCGCGTTCGAAGGTGTCGCGGCAGTCCAGCAGCAGGTCGCGGGCTTCGCCGAGGCGATCGAGCCGCAGCAGCGGGCCGTAGTCGTTGAACCGGTTCCTGGCGATCTCGATAGCTGACGCGCCGCGGGCTTGCTGGAATGCCCGGATCTCGGCGTTGAGCGCGAGCGCATCGTCCCAGCGCTCCAGATCGCGGGCGGCTCTACGGCCGGTGTCGAGGATGACCTCGCGCACGTTGTACGGCAGGACATTCTCTGGCTGATCGCTCTGGTCGGGCAGGCTGGCCATGTGCGGGCGCAGCCGGGTGACCTCGGCCAGCACCTCATCGGCGTAGCCCTGCAGACCGAGGATCTGGAGCCGGGTGACCTCGGCCGATAGCTGGCTCCAGGGGCCGAGCCCGGCCTGGCGCTTGTACTCGGCCATCTCGCCGGCCAGGGTGAGCGCCTCGGCGAGCCGCCCGGCCCTCAGGTATCCCTGGATCAGGTAAGTCGAAATCACTGATGCCCAGGAGTAGTCGGCGCGCCCGACGGCTGCGGTGAGCAGGGCCTGGAGCTGGCTTTGCGAGGCGTCCGGGTCGGTACCGGCCAGTGCCCTGGCCACCAGCAGCCCCGCCATGGCCTGGTCGCCCGTGCCCTGGGTGATGTCGGCGAGGTGCCAGAGCGTTGGCAGCAGCGCCGCGATGGTAACGGGTGACCGATCCCGGATGATGACCTGCTCCAGGACTTCCAGGACAGCACGCTGATCGCCCAGGCGCAGCAAGTAGGGCACGGCGGCCCGGCCCGCGTGCACGATCAGCCAGCTGATCTCCTGCGCCCTGGCCTGCTGGAAGACGGCGTTCCAATAGGCGGCGACCTCGGTGTCGACGGCGGCCTGGAAGTCCTGGCCGGCCTGGG
>JASIBM010000362.1 GCA_030045175.1 Streptosporangiaceae bacterium
GTGTAGAACAGCCAGGTCCTGATGATCTCGTGCGCCTGCGGTCGCAGGTCCATCGGGTAGACCCGGCGGAACAGGTCATCATCGGATCCCCAGCCGCCCGCGATCTGCGGCGTCAGCGAGGACGTCGCCCAGGTGTCAAGCACGTCCGGCTCGCCGGTGAAGCCACCGGGGACGTCCCGCTGGTCCGCCAGGTAGCCGGGCGGGGCGTCCGCCGCCGGGTCGACGGGCAGCGCGTCATCGGCCGGCGTGATCGGCGACCCGTAGTCCGGCTCACCGTCCGGGCCGAGCGGGTACCACACCGGGATCGGCACGCCGAAGTAACGCTGCCTGCTGACCAGCCAGTCTCCGGTCAGCCCGCTGACCCAGTTCTCGTACCTGGCCCGCATGTGCGGCGGATGCCAGGCGAGCTCGCGGCCACGCTCGGTCAGCGTGGCGCGCAGCAGGGGATCAGAGCTGCCGTTGCGCACGTACCACTGCCTGGCCCCGATGATCTCAAGCGGCGCGTCGCCCTTCTCATAGAACTTCACCGGGTGGCTGACCGGCTCCGGGCCGCCGCGCGCCGCACCGGCGCGTCCGAGCAGGTCGGCGATCCTGGCGCGGGCCGCCCTCGCGGTCAGCCCGGCCAGCTCGGCGTAGGCGCCACGCCCCACGTCGCTCGCGATCGCGCCGGGCGGCGTGGCGAGCAGGCGGCCGTCCGGGCCGAGCACCGGCCTGGCCGGCAGGCCGAGGTCGCGCCACCAGGTCACGTCCGTCGTGTCGCCGAACGTGCACACCATCGCGATGCCGGTGCCCTTGGCCGGATCGGCCAGCCGGTGCGCCAGGATGGGAACGCGGACCCCGAAGAGCGGGGTTCGGGAATTCATTCCCAACAAAGCCCGGTACCGGCTGTCGTCCGGATGCGCGACCAGCGCGACGCAAGCCGGCAAGAGCTCAGGCCTGGTGGTGGCGACGATCACCTCGCCAGGACCGCCGTCCACCTCGAACGCGAGCCGCACGTAGCTCCCGTTCACATCCCTGTCCTCGATCTCGGCCTGGGCGACCGCCGTGCCGAACGTGGTGTCCCACAGCACAGGCCCGGTCGCCTGGTAGGCGTCCCCGGCGGCCAGCGCGCGCAGGAACGCGCGCTGGGATGTCGCCGAGCACCGGTCGTCGATGGTCCGGTAGCGCACGGACCAGTCCACGGAGAGGCCGAGCTGGCGCCAGGTGAGCTCGTAGGCGTGCTCGTCCTGCTCGGTGAGCTCGCGGCACAGCTCGATGAAGTTGCGGCGCGACACCGGGATACGCGCCTTGGCGGTGGCTGGCGGCCCGTGGTCTCGTGTGGTACCGGGAAGGCGCAGGCCGGGGTCGTAGGGCAAGCGCGGATCGCAGGTCACGCCGTAGTAGTTCTGCACCCGCCGCTCGGTCGCCAGGCCGTTGTCGTCCCAGCCGATCGGGTAGAAGACCTCCTTGCCGCGCATCCGCTGGAACCGCGCGACCGTGTCGGTCTGGGTGAACGAGAAGACGTGACCTATGTGCAGCGACCCGCTGGCCGTCAGCGGCGGCGTGTCGATCGAGTAGACCTCGCCGCGGCTCTTGGTCCGGTCAAACTTGTACTACGCTCCCCATTTCCCAGGCGCGCGACCAGGTGTCCTCAATGCCGTCGAGGCTGACGGGGTGCGGCTGGTGGGTGCTCATGCCGACGATGATAGCGCACGTGGCAGGAAACGACGGGGGCCCGCCGCGCTAGCGCGGCGGGCCCCCGTGACTGACTACGGCTAAAAACGTGGTCAGGTCATTTTGGTGCGCGCAGTGCCCCGCAGCCGGAGAAGGTCAGCTCCGGGTTCTTCAGGACCTTGGAGATGTTGGTGCCGAACGGGCGGGCGGTGTCGTACTTGCCGTACTCGTGGTCGCCGCCGAAATCGGTCAGCGTGACCCCTGGGTTCGTGTTGCCGAAGTTCCAGATGCAGGTACCGGATTTGAACAAGGTTCCGATGCTCTGCGCCTTGGTCAGTGACCAGAACGGGTAGAAGTTGGCGTCCTCAGGCGGCACCGTGCAGCCCGCGCCGCTGACCGTGTTGCACAAGAACTCCGACCCTGGGATGTCGGACTCGAACTGGATCTGCGGGTAGGTGGCGCCGCCCTTGGTGAACGGCCCGGCGTACCTGAGCGACGTGGGCACGTCCGGTGAGTTACCTGGCCACGAGCCGGGCTGGTACGGAAGGCCGTCGAAATCCAGGTCACCGTTCTGCCATCGGTTGGCCTGGCACCAGTTGATCGGCGAGTCCATCGTGGTGGTCTGGCCGTTGATGGTGACGCTGCGGGATCCAGCCGGGAGGCAGGTGCCGTCCGCGTACTCACACAGGTCGCCGCTCTCGAGGCTGTCGCTCGGGCAGGCCTGCGACTCACCGTCCGGTCCCTGGGTCTGGGAGCCGGTGCAGGTGAGCGTGGTCGCGTCGCACGGACCCTCGCCTACCGAGGTCGTGCCACCCTCGTTACCGCCGACGCACGTGTCATAGGTCGAAGGGTCGCTGAAACCGGGCTCGGTGGTCGGGTCGAGGCTGTCCGGCTCCAGCGAGGTGCAGACCTCGCTGTGCCCGGTCTCCTGCTCCATGATCACGCCGCCCTCGAGCGCGGCCCAGGGCACCTGGTTCTGCTGCCTGGCGGTGTTGTACTCGGCGTGGAACGTGAACTTCTTGCCCGCGCAGCTCTTGTAGTTCGTGTCCATGAAGCCGTTGTGGGCGCTGGCGATCATGTAGCCCGTCTGGTGGGTGGTGAGATCGGTCACGGTGGCGGTAAAGCCGGCCTTGGGCCCGGTCAGCGGGTCAGTAAAGGAGAGCTTGAGCACGTCGCCCGGGTTCATCTCGAGGGTCTCGCTGTTGGGCACGAAGGAGGAGGCGTCCGTCTTCTGCGGGCTCGGCGGCCCGGTCGGCTTGCCATTTCGCTGGAGGTAGGCGAAGTTGATCGGCTCGGTGCAGTTCTCGTTGAGGAAGGTGAGGCCGTAGGTGGCCTCCAGGCTGTCGATGGTCATCGCGGCGCACCAGTGGGTCGCGTCGCAGCTGACGCTGTCCTCGAACGGCGGGTTACCCGGCGGGTAGAACTGCAGCTCCATGAACGCGGACCCGGCGTCGTGCTTGTTGTTCCACTCGCCCGAGTTCGAATCGCTGTGCGGCTTGCACGAATGAATCGGGTACGAGGACGGGTCGCAGATCGGCAGCCCGAACCAGGGTGCCGGGCTCAGCTCGAAGTAGTGGACGACCGAGCCGGTGTCGGTCGGCGCCGCCGTCGGGTCGGTCGGAAGCTGCAGGTAATAGGTGAACTGGTAGCCAGAGCCTGGCTTCGATGAGATGAACTTGACGCTCGGCTCGTCGTGCCCGACGTAGTGGCAGTTGTCGGCGAACCTGTCGACGGTGGTGTACGGGCCGCCATGGTTGCCCTTGCAGTTGGTCACCATGCTCTTCAGCGCGATGCCGCGCGGGTCGGTGCAGTGCTCGCCGAAGCCGTGGATGATCGCGGTGTACTTCTTGCTCCACCCGTTGCAGTCCAGCATGTTGGCCTTGTCCGGCTGCACGGTGTACTGGCTGGGGACGTACCGCTCGGCGGCCGCGCCGGCCGGGGCGGACGCGTGGTTGTGGTGGGTGGCCGCGCTCGCGGCAGCGATGGACAGGCTCGCCAGCACGAGTACGGGCGCCGCGATGAGCGCCCAGGTAGATCGTCTCTTGATGGACCAGCGATGGCGCACGCTCTCACCTTTCGTTCGGCCAGCCTGCGATCTGCTGCGGGTGGAAAGCGCGACAGCGAAGCCTGCCACCAGGGCGCAGGGGGATATGGTCGGGAATCTAACACAACCGTTTCCTGCCGGGTCAATCGTGTTTGGCCTGTCGCCTGCTGGCCGTCGGCCGTTAGCCGATCGGGGCGAGCGCCGCGATCAGGGCCATCGCGCGGTCGGTGGCCGCGGCCGGCGGCGCGTCGGGCGCGCCGACCAGCGGATCCCAGTTGAAGTCGTAGAAGACCTCGGTCACGCCCTGCTCGGCCAGCCACGCGGTGTCCTCGCGGATCTGGTCATCGCTGCCAGAGAGCAGCAGCCGCGCGCCGTCGGTGCCGGTCACCGGCGGTCCGGCCCGGACCACGCCACGGCAGATGATCCTCATCGCGTCCGGGTCCCGCCCGGCCTGCGCCGCCGCGTCGCGCACGATCGGTATGCTCGCGGCGATCTGGGACAGGTCCGTGCGGCTTGACGTCACCCAGCCATCCGCGATCTGCCCGACCCGCCGCAGCGCGCGCGGCGCCAGCCCGCCGAGCAGGATCGGCGGGCCGCCGGGCTGTACCGGAGCAGGAGCCATCGTGCCACGCGGCACCGAGTAGAACTCCCCGCTGAACTCGGCGGGCTGGTGGCTCCACAGCAGGCGAAGCACCCGGACGTACTCGGTCATGCGGGCGCCCCGCCGTTCCATCTGGGCGCCGGTGAGCGCGAACTCCTCCGGCATCCAGCCAAGTCCGATGCCGAGATCGTGCCGGCCTGCGGACAGCACGTCGAGGCTCGCCGCCTGCTTGGCGAGGTAGCCGGGGGAGACGAATGGCGCGTTGATCACCGCGACGCCCAGCCGGACCGTGCTCGTGACCGCGGCCGCGTAGGCCAGCGCGGCCATCGGGTCGAGCACGCTGTGGTAGACCGGCTCCATGCCCGAGTTCTCGGGGACGAGCAGCCGCTGGAATGTCCACAGCGAGGCGTAGCCGGACTGCTCGGCGTGGTTCGCGACGGTCACGATGTTCTGCGGAGTCGCCCACGCTCCCGACACAGGAAGGCCAAGTCCGATCCTCACCTCAGACACCCTACGATCCATGTTGGCGCCTGTCCCTGTCGGCATCTGGAAGACTATTGCCCTAACCGCGCGTGAGCCGCCGGCTGGCTACCTTACGTAGCGCAACTGTGTTATCGAAGAAACGGAGTTGGTCATGGAATCCGACCCCCGCGTCTGGATCGCCACCCTGCGCCGGTCGCACGATCGGCTGGTAGCCCTGGTCGGGCCGCTGACTCCGGAGCAGTTGCGAGCCCAGTCCTATTGCAAGGACTGGAGCGTGGCGCAGGTGCTCTCGCACCTGGGCAGCGGGTCGGAGATCGCCGCGCTGAACCTGCCGGGCGCGCTCGGCCAGGCCGAGCCGGTCAGCAGGGAGGCGTTCGGCCCGGTGTGGGACAGGTGGAACGCGATGAGCCCCGACGACCAGGCGGCGGCCGCCCTGATCGCTGACGCGCAGTACATCGGGACGCTCGAGCAACTAAGCGATGACGAGCTCGCGTCGATCAGCTACCCGTTCTTCGGGCTGACCCTGGACGCGGTCAAGCTGATCAGGCTTCGCCTCGGCGAGCACGCCGTGCACACCTGGGATGTCGCCGTCACCAACGATCCCGCCGCGGTCGTGGCGCCGGACGCGGTGGAGCTGCTGATCGACGCCGTGCCCGAGTTCCTTGCCCCGAGGCTGGGCAAGCCGCAGGCAGAGCCGCTGCGCGCCAGGATCAAGGCCAGCGATCCCGACCGCGACTACCTGCTCGTCGCCACCGACGCGGTCAGCATGACCGACTGGCCGGCCGATGGCGTCGCCGAGTCGCACGCCGAGGTGGCCATGCCGGCCGAGGCCCTGCTCCGGCTGGCTTACGGGCGCCTCGATCCTGAGCACACCCCGGCCTCCGTGGTGGCCGAGCCCGCGGACCTGGAGCGCCTGCGCGCGATCTTCCCCGGATTCTGAGGGCTTCCCGGTCACAAGTTCTACCGCGAGCACTGTTCAATACGACGCGAGCACTGTTCAAAGCGACGGGAGCGCTGTGCAATACGAACTATGAGAACCAGTCACCTGGCCGGCGCCCTTCGCCGCCCGGCTGTCCTGATGGCGGTCTATGTAGGCATCTTCATCTACGCCGGGCCGTGGTTCTCGATAGAAGGCGCGCCCAGGCGCAATGTGCCGCAACTGGTAATCGTCGTCCTGCTGGCAGTGCTCGCGGCCCACGGCAGCCGGGTGGCGCGCGGCATACTGATCATCTCTGGTGTTCTCGGGGTATTTGCCGTACTTTTCGCAGGTGCGCACCACTGGCCTGTGGCACCATCAGACCGGCTATGGCAGTTGCTGTGTTACCTGCTGCAAGTAGGGCTGCTGGTCAGCGCGCCGATGTACGAGCGCACAACGCCCGGTCTGCGGTCGGCTCAGTCCGGGCAAGGTCGGTTCTTGCCCCTCCCGCCACCTTGGACGGTCTTGCTGAGCGGTGGTGCCGGCCTGCTGATCACGCTGCTGCCGCTCTGGCACTTCCAGGCGCTCGCCTGCCCCACGGGGCACGGCCTGGCAGCTTCACGGTCGCCGTGCCTCGCTGACGGCGCAGGCTACCCCATCGCCTATCGCTTCTATAGCGGGATATTCACGATGCATGCGGATAACATACGGTGGCTGAACATCGCGGCTCCCCAGGGTATCCAGGTGCCGGCATTCGCGGCCGACTGGGCGATGTGGACCGCTGGCGTCTTTCTGATGCTCTACCTGGCCTGGCTGAGCAGTAGCCGGGACTTCTTCGGGCCGGCTCTGGCGAGTGTCGCCGGATCCCCGCAGCCACCAGGCTAACCCCGGCCGCGTCGGCGGCGCGCGTGACGGCGCATCGCGTCCACCTTGGCGGCGAACGCGGCTGGCTCGATGATCGGGGTTCCGCGCCACGGGGACATGGACAGCAGGTCGGTGTCATTGGACACGACGAGCAAGGCCCCGACCTCTACGGCTAGATCGAGGATCAGGTTGTCCTCGTAGTCGGTGCACTCGCTCACTACTCGCGGCACCTGCGCGGCGACGCCGCCGCCACTATGCTCGGCGGCTGCGACCAGGATTCCCAGATATGCGCTGATCGTCGCTGGATCCCACTTGAAGAGTTCTGCCAGCACTGCGTCGACGTTCGACAAGATGTGCGGCGACAACCAGAGCGCGAACTCGGCGGCATCGGCGATGACCCCGACGCAGTCGGCCGCCGGATTGCCCGACACCGGCGGCGGGGACGGCCAGGACCGGAACGGGCTATTGCCGCTGGCAACCGCGGTCACCAGGACGTTGACGTCATAGACGACGACAGCGGGAGCGAGGCCGAGGTCGCTCACGGCTCATGCCCTGGGGCGGCTCTTGAGGAACTCCTGGATCCTCGCGGGAACATCCGCGGGGTTCATGCCGAGCTCGGCGGTGCGCTGCTGACCGTATGCCTGGGTCTCCCTGAGCTGGTCAGCGATCATGATCGACTTCATCACCTTCAGGGTGGCGCGCAGATATGCCGACCTGTTGCCGTTACCGAAGTACGCTGTCAGCTCATCAAGCAGCGGGCGATCTTCGGGCTGGACGGCGAATCCCAGGGTCTGCGCGGTCACAATGTCATTGTAGTCAGCTTGCTTACAAACTGCAAGTTATTGCAGATAAGGCTAGAAGGTCGTGGCCCCGGCGGCGACTTGCTCTGCCACGGCTTGGGCGCAGCCCCAGGAGAGGGTGACGCCGGCACCGCCGTGGCCGTAGTTGTCGATCCAGCGGCGGTCGCCGTCGACGGGCCGTGGGCCGAGGCGGACCTGAGGGCGGACCGGGCGCAGGCCAACCCGGTGCGCGAGGATCGGCGCGTCGGCGAGCCTGGGCTCGATGGCCGCGCAGTGGCGCAGGATCCGCTCCGCGGTGGCCGGGTCCGGGCGGGTGCTCAGGTTGCTCGCCTGCCTCGTCCCGCCCAGGACGACGGTGGCGCCGTGCGGGAAGATGTAGGTGACCTCGTCTGGCTCGGCTCGCTCGCCGATGAAGAACTCGGTGAGGCCTGGGTTGGCCGCCACGAGCACCTGGCCGCGGACCGGGGTGAGATCGGGGTCGGCCATCAGCTCGCGCGCGCCTATCCCGGCGCAGTTCACTATCACCGGGGCCGGATAGTAGCCTGCCGCGTCCGCCGGGCCGGTGAGCCTGCGGCCGAGGTGCACCTGGCCGCCGGCGTCGAGAACCTCATCGAGCAGGTAGTCGAGGTAGGCGGGCATGTCGATGACCGGGGCGGAGTAGCTCCAGCCTGAGCCGTACCCGGCAGGCAGGGCCGCTGGGTCGCACGGCGTCAGCGGCTCGGCGCCGTGGGTGAACGTCGGCGGCTCGGCATCGGCCGCGATCGAGGCGGTGACGCCGCGAGCCTCCCGCACCCCGCTCGCCGGGTTGGCGGCGAGTTCCCTGAACCGGTCCAGGGTCGTCGCGGCCCAGCCGCCGATCCGCTCGTCGGTGCCGGCCAGGTGCACCCCCCAGAGCGCCCCGGCCGCCGCTGAGGTCGTGCGCAGCGGCGGGTCGGCCGCGTACACGATCACGTCGAG
>JASIBM010000363.1 GCA_030045175.1 Streptosporangiaceae bacterium
ACGGTGACGGTGGCCGAGGCGGTGAAGTAGCCGTCGGAGACGGTGTAGCCGAAGCTGTCGGTGGCGGTCTGGCCCTGGAGCAGGCCCTGGAACTGGCCGTTGGGGTTGTAGTGGATGGTGCCGTCGGGGTTGATCGAGACCGAGCCGAGCGTGCCGGTGGTGTTCACGGCGGTGATGGTCAGGGTGTCGCCGTCGGGGTCGCTGCAGCTGGCCAGGACGTCGATGTCGATCGCGGTGTTCTTATCGGTCGACGCGGACACGTCGCCGGCGGTCGGCGGGGTGTTCGGGTTGACCATGATGGTGCGGGATTCGACGTTACTGAGGTCGTGCTTGCTGGATTTCCTGGCGGGCCGGTCGCTGACCTGGAAGCTGATCGTGCGGTCGCCGGTCGAGGGGGACACGCCGTTGGAGTCGCGGTAGGTGATCGAGCGCAGCGCCGCCTGATAGTCGGCAAGCGACGCCGTGCCGGTCAGGGTCAGCACGCCGGTGGTCGAGTCGTAGCTGCCTGTGATGCCGTTCTGGCTGGTGAAGGACAGCGAGTCCTCGCTGGCGGCGAGCCCGGAGCTGATCTTCACCGTCGCGCTCGCCAGCGTCGTGGCGTCGGGGGAGGTGACCGTCAGGCTCGCGGTGACCGGCACCGCGGGCGTGCCAGCGTCGTACTGCAAGGTGCTGGTCTCGATGTTGGCCAGGACCGGCGGCTTATGGAATACCGGCACCACGACCCCGAACTGCCCGCGCGGGCATTTGTGCGGCACGTTGGGCCGGTAAGCCAGGACGCGGGTGAGATCGGAGGCGCAGAAGTGCGCGAGATAGCTCAATGGGGGCAGCGTCAGCTCACGCCGGTTCGTGGGCCGAGGCTGGCAGTCGCCCGCGGCCGCCACCAGATAGGTCAGGTGATCGGGGTGCACGCAGGTGTACACCGGGCCCGGGGCTATCTTCACGCGCTGCTGGTCCTTCGCGCACCGCAACGCCGGCCGGCCAGCGGCCGGCCCCTGCAGGAAGCTCATCAGCCCGTTGCTCTTCTGCGCGCAGGCGTAGATCATCTGGACCGGCTTGCTCTCCGGCTCCGCATTGGCTCGCTGCACGGATGCGGTCATGAACGTGGTCGCCGCGGTAACGACGACCACAGACAGCACTGACAGCCCCGCCAGGCGGCGGGTCTCCCCCATGGCGACCTCCTCGCCGACTTTTGCCGCGGTCGTACGGCCGCCACCCACGAGATCTACAAGAAACCGATCTGAACGTACACCTGAGCATCGAGCCATTCAAGAACAATGGCGGGCAAATGTGGTCTACATAAGATCAGAGTAACGATGATAGTCGTCAATGGGTGCGAGTATCCGTTATGTCGGTAGAGCAGGTCAGCATCGCGGAATGGCGCTGGTGAAGCCGGACTCGGTGGCCGAGATCCTGGCGCCGGGCGTGTCGATGTAGAGATCGCTGACGTAACCGCCTTGCTGCAGCTGGTCCCACACGTCCGACGAGACGCCCTTGGAGTTGGTCACAAGCTGGCCGGCGGCCTGGCAGACGATCTGGACGACATCGTTGTTATGCAAGGTCTCCGTGGCCGGGTAGCTCATGCCAGGGCCGGTCCGGACGTTCAGGCCGCATGGCTGGCGATGGTTCCTGCACGTGTGGAAGACCTGGTAGGTGAAGGTCGCTGGCCCGGACGGGCTCGCGGTGGGCGTGGCCGGGCTGCTCTCGACGACGAGGCTGGCGGAGGTGAGGATCCCGTCGAGGCTGACGCTGATGTCCGTGCTTCCGCTCCCGGTCGCCGTGACCTCGACGGAGCCGCCCGAGCCGGTTATGGTCGCGACAGCCGGATTGGCTGATGTCCAGGTGGCGTCCGCTAGCGACTGCTGCGGTGCGGCGGATCCGTTGGTGAGCTCGCCTTCGAGTTCGAGCTCGACGGGCTGGTTCTGGAATACCTGTATCTGCGACGGGGAGATCGCAAGTGACTTCATGGCGGCAGGGGTGGGGGTCGGTGATGTCATGGCAGGGCTCGTTGGCGCGGGGCTGGCGTGCGCCTGGGTATGGCTGGTCTTTGTGACGGCGGAGTTCGCCTGCGTCGTGCTGGGTCCGTGTCCGATCACCGCGATCGCGGCGATCGCGGTGAGCCCGACGAGCGTGACGGCGAGGGCTGTCACCAGACCGGGCCGCCGGAACCAAGACCGCGCCCGGCGGCTGTTGCCGAACTGTCCGCTTAGCTGCTGACCTGACGGGACCGGGGTTGCTCCGGCTTGCCTGGCCGGGGCGTCGATCGTGAGGCCGGCGACGGCTGCCGGGGCCTGGGCGTCTGGCGCGGTGACCGCGGACGGCCGGTGAGCGGCTTGCGCCTGCGGGTCAGTGCTGGCTCGCCTGGGCGCGGCGGGCTTGAATATCGGCGCGGGCATGGGGGGCAGGGCTGGCAGGCCGGCCAGCGACGGCGACAGGGCGGTGAGCGCGTCGGCCGCCTCGGCCGCGGACCGCGGGCGCTGGTCCGGCTCCTTGGCAAGCAGCGACTCGATCAGCGCCCACATCTGCGCGGGCGCGCCAGGGATCGGCGGCGGTGCCTCGTCGAGGTGGCGGCGTAGCACCGCCATCACGTGGCCGCCGGCGAAGGGGGTCCGGCCGGACAGCATCTCGTACAGCACGATCCCTGCGGAGTACAGGTCTGAGGCGGGCGTGGCCGTCTCGTGGTCGGTGATCTCGGGCGCCATGTACTCGGGCGTGCCGATCAGGCTGCTTATCTTCGTCAGCGATCCGCCATAGGTGAGCCGGGCGACGCCGAAGTCCGTCAGCTTGAGCCTGGGCTGGCCTTCCTTGGTGTCGACGAGCACGTTCTCGGGCTTGACGTCCCTGTGCACAACCCCGCGGGCGTGCACCGCGGTGAGGCCGTCCAGGATCTCGCGGCCGAAGCCTGCGGCCTCGGCCGGCGTGAGGGTGCGCCGGGCAAGCATCTCGTGGCGCAGGTCCTGGCCTGCTACGAGTTCCATCACGATCGCGAGCGTCTGGCCTTCGACCACGAGATCGATGACGCTGACCACGTTGGGGTGGGCGATGGAAAGCAGGATCGAGCGTTCCTGGAAGAACCGGGCGACGATGTCTGGATCCGATACCAGCTCGGGCTTGAGGATCTTAACGGCCACGGGCGTGCCCGCATCGCGGACGCTGCCGCGAAATACCTGGCCCATGGCGCCCCGGCCGACCAGGTCGTGCAGAATGTACCTGCTACCTAGCAGCTGATCCATTCTCCCCCCTCGCCAGGGCCGCGCAGGCCCGACCAGGTAAGCGGACTCGCCGATGGCCGCGCCGCGACAGTCAGGGCGCGCAGGCGGCGCAGGCCATTCGGGTGCGGCAAGTCACGAGCATCCCCCAGCCGATCGCCGCCCTTTTGCCGGATGGCATCGATATCATATGGCTAATGGCCGCGCAAGCATAGCCATTCAGAAATACTCCATTCTGGTCGATTCTATGATAATTCTCGTCTGGCCCCAGGCCACGGCCCTGGCCGTGATCCGCCGGACGCCCGGGATCCAAGTCCCGAGGGCTAATCCTCCTATGTAGCCCGTTTGGTGTGTTGGGAGGGCGCATGGAAACTGCCCACGATCGCATGAGACCTGCTTGTCAGCCAGGGCGCCACGGGCTGGCCGAGGTTAGCTGGACGCAAGGTGCCAGCAGGCGGGGAGGAGCACGGCTGTGTCCGGCATGCGTCGGGTGATCGTCGGGGTGAGCGGTTCGGCTGGGAGCGTCAGGGCGCTGCGGTACGCGGCGCAACTGGCGTGCGATGCTGACGCTCCGGTGATCGCGGTCCTCGCCTGGGTGCCACCTGGGGGAGACCTCGCCGAGCGGCGTGCCCCGTCACCGGAACTGCGTCGCATCTGGCGGCGTGCTGCCGCTGAGCGGCTAGATGCCGCCATGCAGGCGGCGTGGGGTGGCATGCCGGCCGGCCTGACGGTTCAGTCGGCGGTAGCCCGCGGCCCGGCAGGGCCGGTCCTCGTCCAGGCCGCCGATCTGGCCGATGACCTGCTCGTCATCGGGGCGGGACGGCGCGGCGCGCTGGCCAGGTTGTGGCGTGGCCAGGTGAGCAGGTACTGCCTGGCGCACGCCAAGTGCGCGGTCCTGGCGGTCCCGCCCGCTGACCAGGTGCTCCGGGCCGTGCACGGCCTGGGAGGCTGGTCGTTCCGGCGCCGCGAGCTGACCGCGGACCAGGTGCTGCACGAGCTTTCCATGCTGGACCAGGGCGGCAGGCAATCGTAGCCGCCCTGGGCTGGCGGCTCAGTAGCCGAGGGTCTCCGGCACCAGGATGACGCTGATCCGGGCGGAAGGCTCGTAGTGAATGATCAGCGTCTTGGCGAGCATGCTGCCAGGCCGGCCGATGCCCTGCATGCGGACGTGCTCTCTGGGCAGGCTGTACTCCCGGACCCGGCGCAGCCCCTCATCGATGTCGCTGACGAGCTTCTGGTGGCCGATGACCAGGATGACGTGCCCGGCGGCATAGGCGTACGCGCCAAGCTGGCTGCCCGACCCGGAGCCCACGATGATCTCGCCGGCGTCGGTCACCGCGTGGGCGCTGCCGATGACGTAGTCGGGCGCGCCGGCGATCTTGCGCATCTCGCGGCCCTGGGTCTGCCGGTCCAGCGCGCTGAGCCGGGACCGGATGGAGTCGTAGCGCCCGGACTCGTTGATCTCGGCCGCGATGCCAAGCTCGCGAATCGTCTCCGACAGCGCGGTGAGAACCTCCGCCCCCTCGGGGATCGCCTCGAGCGCGAGCCGCCGGGCCTCCTTCCCGCTGTCGGCGATCTTCACCACGAAGCCACGGCTGGCGAGCGCCGCCGCGGTCCGCTCGAGCCTGGCACGGTCGGCAGGGCGCTCGAAATCGAAGTTGGGCGGGCCTGGATCGGGCCGGACGTCGGTCATGCCTTGGCTCCCTTGAAGATCTGCCTTTGATAATTAGTTTGTGATCAGCAAGTCGTTAGCTTAGCACGGATAGATTGCGCGGTACGCTCTAGTCATGGACACGGCTGGACCCGGCTCCCCGGCGGCTTCCAGCCTGCTGATCGCCCAGCTCGCCCGCGGCACCCGGCGGCAGATCGAGCAGGCGGTCGCGCCCACCGGCCTGCGCCCGCGTGAGTTGCTGGTCCTGCAGCACCTGCGCGAGCGCGGACCGTCAGCCCAGCAAGCCCTGGCCGAGCTGATCGGGGTCGATGCCACCAACCTGGTCGCGGTCCTCAACAGCCTCGAGGATGCCGACCTGATCCAGCGTCGCCGCGACCGGGCCGACCGGCGCCGCGCGATCATCTCGCTCGCCCCGGACGGCGAGCGCCTCCTGGCCAACCTCGACCGCGCGCTGTGCCAGATCGACGACCAGATACTCGCGCCCCTATCGCCTGCCGAGCGGGAAGCGCTCAACGTCCTGCTCGCCAAGGCCATCACGAACATCGGCTCGCGGTGCGCAATGCCCGGTAGCAAAGATTGCGATGCCTGACCCGG
>JASIBM010000364.1 GCA_030045175.1 Streptosporangiaceae bacterium
GCAGCCCGAGGACCGGCATGCCTGCCTCGAGCAAGCCGAAGATCACCACGACTCGTAGCCTCGTGCCTAGGTTGACCCCGCCCGCGCCGATGCCTATCGAAGCGGCCATGTTCGATACCCCGACGGCGGCGGCGACCAGAAACAGGGCGAGCATGACTAAACGTTAAGCGAGGCAACGGTGACTTGGCCGGGCCTGCGCGGGGCGACCGCGAGCGCTCCGGTGTCCGGGCGATCACGCGCGGACCGGCGGAGGTGGCCAGGCGACTCGTGCCGGTGTCGCACAATGGTGATCGACCACAGGGCGGTAGGAAGGGGTAAGTCGATGCGCCGATCCTGGCTGATCGCTCGGGGACGAACCCGGCTGCCGATGGCCGTCGCGGTCGCCGCCGCGGTCGCCGCGACCACTGCGTTCGCCGTGGGAGCTGGGTCTACTGCTGGTGGCGCGCGAGCCCGGCGGCCTGGGGCCGCGACAGCAGCGGCGGCGGCCGCGCGCGTGTCGGTCTTTCCGATGGTGCGCGTCGTCGGTTCTGGCCCGACGGCAAGGCCGACTGGCGGCTACTCGCCTGCCCAGATCAGGGCCGCGTACTTCGTCGGCTCCCTATTCCGCGCCGGGATCACGGGCAAGGGCCAGTCGATCGTGATCGTCGACAGCTTCGGCTCGCCGACGATCAGGCACGACCTGACCGTGTTTGACCGGACATTCAAGCTCAGCCCGCCAGCATCGCTGCAGATCATTCAGCCGGCCGGGCGGGTCCCGAGGTTCAGGCCGACCAACTCGAGGATCAGCTGGGCTGAGGAAACGACGCTCGACGTGGAGTGGGCGCACGTGATGGCGCCAGCCGCCCGCATCGTGCTTGTCGAGACGCCCACAGCGGAAAACGAGGGCGCCAGCGGCTTCCCGCAGATCATGAGCGCCGAGAAGTACGTCATAGCGCACCACCTCGGGGGCGTGATCAGCCAGAGCTTCGGCGCCACGGAGCAGACGTTTGCCAAGGGAAAGCTCAGGTCCCTTCGCGGGGCCTACCTCATGGCCGCACAGCCGTCGCACGACGTCACGGTCGTGAGCGCGTCAGGCGATGCCGGCGCCACCGACTACAAGTACTCGATGCGGTCGTACTACACGTACCCGGTCACCTCGTGGCCGGCCAGCGATCCGCTGGTGACCAGCGTCGGCGGCCTGGAACTCAGGCTGAACCGATCCGGCCAGCGGCTGGCGCCCGATCAGGTCTGGAACGACCAGGACGGGCAGGGGCCGGAGGCGGGCGGCGGCGGCAAGTCGGTCATATTTGGCCGTCCCGCGTTCCAAGACGGCGTGGCGTCCGTGGTAGGCGCGCACCGCGGCGTGCCGGACGTGTCGATGAGCGCGGCGTGCGACCACCCCGTGCTCATCTACGCCAGCTTCGCCGGGGGCTGGTCCCCGATCTGCGGGACCAGCGAGGCCACACCGCTGTTCGCCGGCGTCATAGCGCTCGCCGATCAGGTCGCCGGCCACCCGCTCGGGCCGATTAATGGCTACTTGTACAAGATGGCCTTGGCCAAGGAGCGCGGCATCGTGGCGGTCACGCTCGGCAACAACACCGTGACCTTCTTCCAGGACGGCAAGACCGTCACAGTGCAGGGCTGGCCGGCAGGCTCCCCCTACTCCCTTGCCGCCGGGGTCGGCACCATCGACGCGCGCTGGTTCGTCCCCGAACTCGCCGCGCTGGCTACCAGCCACAGCCATGCCCGCCAGGCTGCGGGCTTAGCCTCTGGTCCGCCGCTAGCCGCCGCTTCGGCTCGCCCTGCTCCGGCTAGCCCTGGTGATACCGCGCCGGAATCGTGCCCACCTCGTGGGTTAGCCTGACTCGGTCCGCCCGGTAGACGTACCTGGTCATCCGGATCGGCCGGTCCTGGGTGTAGGCGGTCCTGTTCACGACGATCACGGGCGTGCCCGTCGTCAATCCGAAGAAGGCGAACTCCCTCGGGCTTGGCATCTTCGCGCCGATCTCGTCGACGAACCCGATCTGAGTGAAGCCAAGCTCAGCGAGCAGCGTGATGCTGCCCTGCGAGATCTCGCCAGCCTGCTCTAGCGGCGTGCCCTCGGCGATGTCGAGCGGAAAGTAGGACGCCATCATCATCCAGGGGATGGCGCGGATGGCCCCTTGCCTTCGGCGCACGACCACCAGGTCCCCCGGCGAGATCTCCAGCTTCTCGGCGACGCTCGCCGACGCCGGCGATTTCTCGACGACCTGCCTGGTCGTCTCAGCCTCGTCCGCTGCGTCGCTTATCACGGGCAGCTGGGTCGAGCCGCTCTGCCGCGGCGGCACGTTCACCCTGGACAGCAGCGCCGTGAACGGCCTGGCGGGTTCGCTGACGAAGGTGCCCAGCCCCTGCCTGGTCACGACCAGGCCCTGGTTGGTCAGCAGCGCGATGGCCAGCCGCACGGTGTTGCGCGAGGCATCGAACTGGCGCACCAGGTCTGGCTCGCTGGGCAGCCGCTCGCCTGGTTGCAGCGTGCCGGAGTCGATCTGGTCGCGCAGCCGGCCGGCGATCTCCTGGTATTTAGCCTGCGCCATGCTCGGCCTCCCTGCGATCGCGCTCTTCTTCCCGCACTTCCCGCTCTTTCCGCTCCTTCCGCTCGCCTCCGGGCGCCATCTGGGCGCCGCATTCACCTGGACCCGCCGTGCCTACCCGCATCCCTCGCTCCTCGGTGCTGGCCCTGGGACAACCCCTGGAACCTCCGCAATCCAGCCCGGCACCGCGCCCTTTGGCTCGCGGTGCCGTACCGTCCGCTCGCCTCCTGGCGCCCGCCGGCGCTGCCTTCCCTCGTCCCTCGCTCCTCGCCCGGCACCGCGCCCTCTGGCTCGCGGTGCGATGTCACCAACTGGTTAGACAGATACTACCCTTGCAGCTGGTTTTAAACAGCCAACTGTTTGGTATGAGTTAGATGACAAGGAACATTGGATCGAATGGTAGACGGAGAGTAGCCGCCAGTAAACCTCCCACGCCGGGAGAGTTACGAAGGCGATCACGCCGGCCAGCCGGTCCTGAACACGAAGGAAAGGAGGAGTCTCATGGACAGGTTCATGATCGTCATAGCCGCAATCGCGGCGATCGTGGTCATTGCCCCGCTCGTGGCCATCCTGGTGGTCAGCGTCGCTAGCCTGCACGAGGAGTCCGCGCGAAGCCTATCGGGAGCCGCACCTAATCTGGCTGCTCGGTTGGCGCGACGCGTGGTCGGCTTCCGCGGCGACCTCAGGTCGGCGCCAGCGCCTAGGCCAAGGCGGCGATCAGGGCACGAAGTACGCTTCGCGTATGCGAGTAACACTCTGCCAGATCCCGGCCGGCAGCCAGCCCGCCGTCAATCTCAGCCGCGTCCGATCCGCTTTGAGCAGCGCCAGCCAGCAGGGGTCTGACCTGGCGATATTCCCGGAGGCAACGCAGGCGCGGTTCTCGGTTGACCTCCGGGCGGTGGCCGAGCCACTCGACGGGCCGTTCTGCAGCGGCCTTGGGGAGGCCGCACGGGCCAGCGGGGTCGCGCTGGCAGCCGGCGTGTTCGAGCCGGCCCCAGATGGCCGGGTGTACAACACCACCGTCGCCTTCGACGCGACAGGAACCTTGGTGTCGGCCTATCGCAAGATCCATCTATTCGATGCGCTCGGCCAGCGGGAGTCGCAGACCGTGGCTCCGGGATCTGAGATCGTCATCGCCAAGCTCGCGGGCCTCCAGGTTGGCTTCCTCACCTGCTATGACGTCCGCTTCCCCGAACTCGCCCGTGCGCTGGCCTTGCGTGGCGCTGAGCTGATAGTCATCGGCTCGGCCTGGGCCGCCGGCCTGTACAAGGAAGAGCACTGGGTCACGCTCGTGCGTGCTCGTGCGATCGAGAACACGATCTGGGTCGCCGCGGCCGGCCAGGTGCCGGACCCGGACGAGCCTGCCACCTCTGCGCCCACCGGAGTCGGCCGTAGCCTGCTAGTCGACCCGATGGGAGTGGCCCGCCTCGATCTTGGCTCAGCGCCAGCTGTCGACTCCGGATCGGTCGACACCGAGCTGACTGAGCGGGTCAGGAACGCGCTGCCATGCCTGCGCAATCGCCGGCCTGAGGTGTTCGCCGACCTGGGCGAGCCGGCACCACGCTAGCCCGGCGTGCGGCTGCCTGCCGCGTCCCGGCCTGTGGTCCCACGGGTAACTCTCTTACCTTGAATCACTAACCTTGATCATTTTACCCAGGTGAATGGCTAATTGGTCCGATCCCTCCGGGTCAATGGCACATTCATCGCAGCGCCATTAATAGAACGAATGCGGCGAAAGGTACTGTCGCCTATAGATCGGGCAGGTTTCGGCGGAGCCGTGGGCCACGCGCCGCCCGTGACACCATCTGGCGCGTGAAGGCAGAAACCGTGCTCGGCCCGAACCGCGATCACCGCGGTCAGCCAGGCTCGGCGATGACGGCGGTCAGCCGGACCCGGTGTTCGCGTTCGCCACGGGGGGCTCTGGGCTATTGGGGTCCAAGCCGTAGGGGTCCGGGGTGTCCCCTGGTGACCGAGCCTCAGGTGGCGCCGTATCCCCGCGAGTCAACAGCACACCAGAAGGCTGCGGGCCAACAGGGTCCGGGCCATCGGGGTCCGCGGCGTCCCCTGGCGACAGGGCTCCGGGCAGCGCCGCGTCCCCGCGGGCCGGCACCGCGGCGGGTTCCGTGCCATCGGTGTCCGGGGCGTCCCCTGGTGACCGAGCGCCAGGTGACGGAGCCCCGGGTGACGGAGCGCCAGGTGACGGAGCGCCAGGTGACGGAGCGCCAGGTGACGGGGCCCCGGGCAGTGTGTCCCCACGGGCCAGCACCGCGGCGCGGTGCCTGCGCCAGGCCCACGCGGCCACGAATGCGAGGACAACGGCGGCGATCGCGATCGCCAGCCCAGTCCCGACCCGGCGCTCGACCACGCCGTATGCCGAGCCAGCTAGGTAACCGAGCAGGCTATATCCGATGCCCCAGATGACTCCGCCGACGATGTTATGGAGCACAAACCGGCGGTACGGCATCTGCGCGGCCCCAGCCGCGGCGGGCATGAGAGCGCGCAGCACGGCGACAAAACGACCGCCGAGCACCGCCACGCCACCCTTGTCGCGCAGCGTCGAGCGAGCCCGGTGCACGGCGCCAGGAACCCGGCGCAGCGCGCGCGAGTCGAACAGCCTGTCGCCCATCCGCTTGCCGATCTCGTAGCCGACCAGCGGGCCAGCCACCGCCGCGACCACGACGACGACGGCGAGATCCCAGATGGACAGCCGCCCCCGGCTCGCGAGCACACCTCCGAGCACGACCGCGGCCTCACCGGGCAGCACAAAGCCGAGGAAGATCGCGGTCTCGCCGAAGACCAGCGCCGCGATCAGGCCGATCGCGAGCCAGCCGCTCATGTGGTTAAGCTCTGACGTCAGGCCGCCGACGACTCCGGCCAACCCGTCACCTCCACCAGCGCGAGCGACATCCAACTGGACCTGGCTGAGCGATCCGTTCACTGACTGTGATCTAGTTGGCCATAATGCGTCCTAGTGCCCGATCGCGGGGAGGAGACGCCAATGCCAGCGATGCAACAGCCGTCGTCTCCGCCAGCGCGGAGCGCGTACGCGACCGGAGGCGGTCCACCGTGGGCACCCGGTGAGTCGGCCCAAGGCGGGAGGCCGCCCGTATCGGGCAAACCGCCATGGTCCACAAGCGCACCCACTGGTAGCAGCGGAACGTTCGACTACGCACCGGGCGACTCCGCACCCAGCACAGGCAGCCTACCCGCGATCACGGGCGGGCTGATCCGGCGCCAAGGCACATTCACCGGGCGAATCACCCGAGACGGGTCTAGCGGGTTCATCGCCGAGCCTTCCAGGTACCAGCTGTACGCCTCCCTGGCGTGCCCCTGGTCTCAGCGCGCGCTGATCGCGTGCCGGCTACTTGGACTGGACCGGGTGATCGGACTGACCCTCGCCAGCCCCGTGACCGACGCACGAGGCTGGCGGCTAAGCGACGACGGCGGAGGCGATCCCGTAACCGGTGCGCACTTCGTCGATGAGCTCTACCGCAACACCGACCCCAACTACCCCGGCCCCTTCACTATCCCGCTGATCTGGGATTCTCGCACCCGCAGGGTCATCAGCAACGACGTGGCGCAGATCACCGTCATGCTGGAGACGGAGTTCAGGCCGTTCCACCGGCAGGGGGCGCCGGATCTGTATCCGGCGGCCAGGCGCCGCGAGATCGAATCGCTCGCCACGCTGATCTTCCACACGGTGAACACCGGTGTCTACAAGGCAGGCATGGCGACCTCTCAGGAGGGCTACGAGCAGGCAACCGAAGCGCTGTTCACCACTCTTGACGCACTCGACGAGCGACTGGCCAGGCGCCGCTTCCTGCTCGGCGACCTGCTCACTGAGGCAGACGTCCGCCTGTACCCGACGCTGGCGCGCTTTGATGTCGTCTATTATCAAATGTTTTACTGTAATCTCAGGCGTCTTACTGACTATCATCATCTATGGGGATATACACGAGATCTTTATACTCATCCCGGCTTTGGCGAAACTACCGATATTGGGCAAGTTAAACGGCATTATTACCAGTCTACCGAGTGGGCCGACCAGCGTAATAAATGGGGAATTTTGCCCGTAGGCCCGCAGATCGACTGGACCGAGCCGCACGGCCGCGCGCGGATGCCCAGCTGACATACACGCGCGAACCCTCGCCTGCGGGCGCCGGCCAGCCGCGCTCGGGCAGCGTGAGCGCGACGCTCAGCTGTTACAGAAAGCTAACGGGGACCTAACCCTGCCACCACCTGACCGACAGGCCTGGCCGGGTAGCCTGGAGAGCTGGGTCATACAGGGAAGATCAACTCCGGAAGAGGCGATGTCGGCCGTGTCTGCCGAGATCTCGCGTCCGTCTGCGGATGAGAGCACACCAATCAGCCACAACCCAGGCGCCGTCGGGCACTCAGCCATCGATCCTGACGCCCATGGCGGGCCGAGGGTCGCCCCAGGCACCATGCGGACGCCAGGTACCGACTTCGGGCCGAACGAGTGGCTGGTCGATGAGCTTTATCAGCGATACCTGACCGATCCCGGCTCGGTGGACAGGGCCTGGTGGAACTTCTTCGCCGACTACCGGCCAGTGCCAGGGGGCACGGCGGTGCCGGCGATGCCCCGGGCTCAAGCGGCGCAGGCGCCACCGGCGCCACAAGCTCCGCAGGTTCAGGCGGTGCCGCCCGCACAGCCACCATCAGCCACGCCGCCCGCTGCCACCAGTGCACCAGGGCGGGTAACCGCCGCTCCGGGCGACGGCCAGCTGACCAGGGCCGAACAGCCGCAGCCGCCCGGCGAGGCAATCGGAGCGGGCGCCGGCCCGGCCGGGCCGGCCACGACTGGCCCCGCCGCCCCGGCCACCACCACGACCGGCGCCGCCCAGGCGAACGCCGAGCTCCTGCGCCTGCGCGGCGCCGCCGCTCGCACGGCCACGAACATGGCTGCCAGCCTCGCCGTGCCGACGGCGACGTCGGTCCGCGCCGTGCCGGCCAAGCTGCTCGTGGACAACAGGATCGTCATCAACAATCACCTGGCCCGCGGCCGCGGCGGCAAGGTGTCGTTCACGCACCTGATCGGTTACGCGCTGGTCAAGGCCCTCGCGACCGCGCACGAGATGAACGACTCGTATGCCGAGGTCGACGGCAAGCCAACGCTGGTTCGCCCCGAGCACGTGAACCTCGGCCTGGCCATCGACGTCCAGAAGGACGACGGCTCCCGGCAGCTCCTGGTGCCCAGCATCAAGTCCGCGGAGCTGATGGACTTCAAGCAGTTCTGGCTGGCTTACGAGGAGATCGTGCGCAGGGCCCGCGGCGGCAAGCTCACCGTGGATGATTTCGCTGGCACGTCGATCAGCCTGACGAACCCTGGAACGATCGGCACGGTCCACTCGGTCCCCCGGCTGATGCCCGGGCAAGGATGCATCGTCGGCGTCGGGGCCATGGAGTACCCGGCCGCCTATCAGGGCGCCTCGGCCGAGACCCTGGCCAGGCTGGCGGTCAGCCAGACCGTGACTCTCACGTCCACCTACGACCACCGGATCATCCAGGGCGCGCAGTCCGGGGACTTCCTGCGGATCATGAGCGGCCTGCTGCTCGGCGAGAACGACTTCTATGAGCAGGTCTTCGCCGCGCTGCGGATCCCCTACGAGCCGGTCCGCTGGGTTCGCGACATCCCGGCCGGCCACGAGAACGACATCAGCAAGGCCGCGCGGGTACACGAGCTGATCCACGCCTACCGGGTGCGCGGGCACCTGCTCGCCGACACCGACCCGCTGCAGTACCGCCAGCGCAAGCACCCCGACCTCGACATCAATCAGCACGGCCTGACCCTGTGGGACCTTGAGCGCGAGTTCGCGACCGGCGGGTTCGGCGGCAAGCCGCGCATGCTGCTGCGCGAGATACTCGGCGTCCTGCGCGACGCCTACTGCCGCACCGTAGGCCTCGAGTACATGCACATCCAGAACCCGGCCGAGCGCGCCTGGCTGCAAGACCGGGTGGAGCTCTCGCACCGCGACACCGGGACCGACCACGACGAGCAGTTGCGCATCCTGTCCAGGCTGAACGTCGCCGAGGCGTTCGAGATGTTCCTGCAGACCAAGTTCGTAGGTCAGCGCAGGTTCTCCCTTGAGGGCGCCGAGTCGCTGATCCCGCTGCTCGACGCCGTGATCACCGAGGCGGCCAAGACTGGCATGCACGAGGCCGTGCTCGGGATGGCGCACCGGGGCAGGCTGAACGCGCTCGCCAACATCGTCGGCAAGTCCTACGCGCAGATATTCGGCGAGTTCGAGGGCTACGTGGACCCGAGCAGCTCGCACGGCTCGGGCGACGTCAAGTACCACCTCGGCGCCGAGGGCATGTACAAGGCGCCGGACGGCGCGACCATCGCCGTGAGCCTCGTCGCCAACCCCAGCCACCTCGAGGCCGTCGACCCGGTGCTCGAGGGCGTCGTCAGGGCGAAGCAGGACGTGCTCAACATCGGCGCGCCCCGCTACACCGTACTGCCGGTCCTGATCCACGGTGATGCCGCGTTCGCTGGCCAGGGCGTGGTCGCCGAGACGCTCGAGCTTTCCCAGCTACGCGGCTACCGTACCGGCGGCACCGTGCACGTCGTCGTGAACAACCAGGTCGGCTTCACTACCGATCCTGAGCACTCGAGGTCGAGCGTCTACTCAACGGACGTCGCCCGCACGATCCAGGCCCCGATCTTCCATGTGAACGGTGACGACCCCGAAGCGGTCGTCCGGGTGGGCAAGCTCGCCTTCGCCTACCGAGAGGCGTTCGCCAAGGACGTCGTGATCGACATGGTCTGCTACCGCCGCAGGGGCCACAACGAGGCCGACAACCCCTCATTCACTCAGCCCTTGATGTATGACCTGATCGATGCCAAGCGGTCCGTGCGCAAGCTCTACACCGAGACGCTGATCGGACGCGGCGACATCTCACTCGCCGAGGCCGAGCAGATGCTGCGCGACTACCAGGCGCAACTAGAGCGCGCGTTCAGCGAGACCCGCGAGGCGATCAAGCGACCGCCGGAGCCAGGGTCGGTGCGACCCGCCCCGGTGCCCAAGCCGGTGCCGGTCGACCACGGATCAGTCTCGACGACCATCACGGCCGAAGCGGTCAAGCAGATCGTCAATACCCAAGTCAGCCTGCCCGACGGCTTCACCCCGCACCCGCGGCTCGCGCCGCAGCTGGCCAGGCGCGCCGTCATGGTAGAGCAGGACGAGATCGACTGGGCCACCGGGGAGTTGCTCGCCTTCGGCGGGACCTTGCTCGATGGTCACACGGTACGGCTGGTCGGCCAGGACAGCCGGCGCGGCACGTTCGGCCAGCGGCACGCGGTCGTCGTGGACCGGCACACGGGCGACGAGTACGTCCCGCTGCGCCACCTGCCGAGCCCGAATGCCAAGTTCCACGTCTACGATTCGCTGCTGTCCGAGTTCGCGGCGGTCGGGTTCGAGTACGGGTACTCGGTGGCCAGGCCGGACGCGCTGGTGTGCTGGGAGGCGCAGTTCGGCGACTTCGTCAACGGCGCCCAGACGATACTCGACGAGTTCATCTCATCGGGCGAGCAGAAGTGGGGCCAACGCTCGGGCGTCGTGCTCTTGCTGCCGCACGGCTACGAGGGCCAGGGGCCGGACCACTCATCGGCCAGGGTCGAGCGGTTCCTGTCACTGTGCGCACAGGACAACATGACCGTGGCGATGCCGAGCACCCCGGCGAACTATTTCCACCTGCTGCGCTGGCACGTGCTGGCCGACCGGGTCAAGCCGCTCATCGTGTTCACGCCCAAGTCAATGCTGCGCCTGAAGGCGGCGGTCTCCGCCGTCAGCGACTTCACGTCGGGCTCATTCCGGCCGGTTCTCACCGACACCCTGGCCAGCGGCGCGGCTAGCTCGGACCCCGCGCACGTACGCCGCGTGCTGCTGTGCTCAGGCAAGCTCTACTACGACCTCGCGGAACGTCGCCAGGCCGAGCGGCGCGATGACGTAGCGATCATCAGGGTCGAGCGGCTCTACCCGTTGCCCGCACCCGAGATCGCCGCCGCGATCGCCGCATACCCGAACGCCACCGAGCTAACCTGGGCGCAAGAAGAGCCAGTCAACATGGGCGCCTGGCCGTACCTGGCGGCTCACCTGCCCCAGCGGCTTGGCCGCGGCCTCGGCGTGACGGCGCTGCCGGAGAGCTCGGCTCCGGCGTCAGGCTCGGCGAAGGCGCACGCGGCCGAGCACGCGGAGCTGATCGCCGATGCGCTGGGCTCGGCCCCATGACAACCAGCCCGGCTACGGCCCAGGCAACCAGCCCGGCTACGGCCAGGCAACCAGCCTGACACGACCCAGCCTTACGGGTTAGCCCGCCCAGAGAGGTGGCGAGGTGTACTTCACCGACCGGGGCATCGCCGAGCTTGCCGAGCGGCGCGGCGATGAAGACGTCACGCTCGCCTGGCTGGCCGAGAAGCTGTCCGAGTTCGTGGACATCCACCCCGAGCACGACGCCACGATCGATCAGCTGGCAACCTGGCTGGCCCGAGCCGATGACGATCTAGACTTACGCAACCGCTGATCCCGCTTTGCCGGCGGCCATCCCTGCCTTTGCCAGACGCGATATATCGCGTATAGCATGGAGCAAGAGGGAGAGAGGGGTGCCAAGGTGAGCCCGGTCTTCAGGCATGGCCTGCTGCGCTTGTACTTGCTGAAGTTGCTTGATGAGGAGCCTAGGCACGGCTATGACGTGATCAGGTTGCTGCAGGACAGGTTCCTCGGGGTCTACTCGCCCTCACCAGGGACGATCTACCCCAGGCTGGCCAGGCTGGAAGAGGATGGCCTGGTAACCCACGACGTCATTGACGGCAAGAAGGTGTACCGGATCACCGACGCGGGCCGCGACGAACTGAACAGCAGGCTTGACGACCTGGCTGACCTCGAGGATCAGCTCTCCGCTTCGGTGCGCGACATCGCCAGGGAGATCTCCAGGGATGTCAGGGAGACCGTGCGCAGCCTGCGCGACGAACTTACCTGGGCGGTGCGCGAGGCGGGGCGGCCAGGGCGCGAGGCCACTGACCGGGACGCGGCCGAGGACGAGCAGGGCGACCAAGTTCACGGCGACGACGCCGGCCAGCAAGCGCACCGGCGCCCGCAGGCCGACTGGCGGGAATGGGCCAGGTGGCGTGAGTGGGCCAGCTGGGCCGAGCGGCCGGACTGGCGCGAATGGGCGAACTGGGCCAAGCACCAGGACTGGTCCGACTGGCCAGGCATGCGCGACTGGCGCGATCACGCCAGGACCTCCAAGCAGGACTGGAAGGAGCAGGCTCAGGCGCGGAAGGACCAGGCCAGGGCGAGCGGGCAGGAGTGGCGCGAATGGGCAAAGGCCGACCGGCGCGCGCAGGCCACGGGCGAGCCGCGCGACGCGCGCGACGCAGACCGCTCCCGGTCAGGTCCCGACCACGACCTCGCCGCTGACCTTGAGCATCTAGCGGCCGCCTTCGCCACGTCGATACGTGGCCTGGCGCGACACGCTGAGGCAGTCAGCGACGAAGCTGTGATCAGCCTGGGCAAGATCCTCGGGGACGCGCTGAGCAGGATCACCACTGAGGTGTTCGGCGCGCGCGATCCGAGCCGCGATCGTGGTGACGAGCGAGCCGAGCGTGAGCAGCCCAGGGCCGACGAGCAGCCCGAGCCAGACCAGCCCGAGCCAGACCAGCCCGAGCGCGAGCAGCCCGGCCAGGCTCAGCACGAGCAGCCGGACCAGCCCCAGCCCCGCGACCGCGAGCAGCACGGCGAGTCCCGCGAGCCCGGTCAGTCCGGCTAGCGCACTTTGACAGCAGCAACGTGGTGCCCTTACTGCTGCTGCAACGACAGCAAGGACCCCACGTTGTGCCAGGCGGACCGGCGCGACCACTAAATCGTGAAAACTACTTTTCCGAACAAGTCACCATTAATCATGGCGGCGAAGCCGTCGCGTGCCTCTGTCAGCGGCAGCGTCCGGTCGATCAGCGGTCGCACGCCCGTCTGCTCACAGAACCTAACCAGCCTCGCTAGCTGATCGCGGGTGCCCATCGTCGATCCCACCACGGCGAGCTGAAGGAAGAAGATCCTGGTCAGCTCCGCCGGCGGCATGGAGCCGCTGGTCGCACCCGCGATCACGATCCGGCCGCCAGGTCGCAGCGCCTTGACCGAATGCGACCAGGTCGCCTGGCCAACGGTCTCCATCACGCCGTCGACCCGCTCCGGCAGCCTGGCTCCCGCCGGGAATACCTGGTCGGCACCAAGCTCTAGGGCGCGCTCTCGCTTGAGCTCGCTGCGGCTGGTCGCCCAGATCCGGTAACCCGCCGCCCTGCCAAGCAAGATCAGGGCCGTGGCGACGCCCCCGCCCGCGCCCTGGACGAGGATCGTGCTACCTGGCTCGAGGCCAGACCTGTCGAACAGCATCCGGTAGGCGGTCAGGTACGCGGTAGGCAGGCAAGCGGCGTCGACGAAGGAAAGCGCCGGTGGCTTGGGGACAAGATTGCGCTTCGGTACCGCGACGCGTTCGGCGAACGTGCCGTCATAGCGCTCGGACAGCAAGGACCTGCGGGGGTCGAGGGTCTCATCAGGGAACGCACGGTCACTGATGACCCCATGCACCACGACCTCGTTGCCGTCGGCGTCGACTCCTGCCGCGTCGCAGCCGAGGATCATCGGCAGCGAGTCAGCCGAGATTCCCACCCCGCGCAGTGTCCAGATGTCGTGGTGATTGAGCGAGGCGGCATGCACCGTGACAGTCGTCCAGCCGTCCGGCGGGACCGGCTCGGCGTGCTCGCCGAGCTCAAGCGCTGAGGTCGGATCGTCGGAGCTGAACCTGGCTGCGGTCACCGCGAACATGAACCGACCCTACTTCCCGCTCGCCTCCGGGCGCCCTTAAGGGCGCCGCCTTCCCTCGTCGCCAAAACCACGCTCCTCAGCTTACGTTTCAACCCGAGCACTGCCAGGCAGGGCGAGGTTGAAACGTAAGCTGCAGTCCAGGCGGCGCCGGCGCCCTGCGGCTCGCTCGCGCGCTCTCGCCTCCGGCTTCGCCTTCGGCTCGCTCGCGCAGGTCTTCCCGCTCGCCTCCGGGCGCCTTTTAGGGCGCGTCCGGGCTCTCTGCGCCGGCCGCCCATCCCCCGCCACTGTTCGTCACAGGCGACCCTTCAGTCGCAGGAGCGGCCGGAGCGGGGCCATCCCCGCACTTCGGCACGATCATGTCAAGCCTTGGCAAGAAGGCACTTGCCCGATGACCTCGTTGTGCCATACTCGGCCCAAATGCAGACTCTGACCGCCCGTTAGGAACGGCGTGAATCTAGCGTCCTTTGCCGAGCTGGCCGTGCGCTTGGTCAATTCCGCCCCGGGGGGCGACGAAGATCCATTGCGCAGCTGCCCGGCGTTCAGCGAGTTCGTCGCGGACCGCACCTTCCTCGCCGGGCCCGTCACCCAAGATGACCTGGACAGGCTCAAGCTGCTGCGCCGTGAGCTCGCCACCATCTTCGTCGCGGCAGCGGAGGCAGACCAGGCGAAGGTCGCTGCCAAGCTCAACGCGCTGCTCGTCACGCACCCCTTGCACCCGGTGATCGTCAGCCATGAGGGCGACGAGCGCTGGCATTTTCATCTGCATGAATCGGGATCGGTGGCCGACAGGTACGCCGCGGGCGCGGTGAGCGGCCTGGCGATGATCGCCACTCAGGTCGGCGTGCACAAGATCGGCATCTGCGCGATGGCCACCTGCGAGCGCGCGTTCATCGACGGCAGCAGCAACAGGTCCAGGCGCTATTGCAGCGAGCACCGCGCCGCGAAGGGCAACGTGATGACCCTGCGGGGCCAGGGCAGGCAGCCCGCCCATCGGCATAGCGAGTCGACGGTATCTGAGGCGAGCTAGCCGCCAAGGGCGGCTTCTAGCTCACCAGATGTCACTTGCGTTACCGAAACGACACCTTCGGGCTTCTTCTCAGATCCGCTGATGATCATTACCATGAGCCTCACTCGCGGGCATTAGTGTCTTGTTAGTAACCGAAAGAAGGATCGATCATGGCAACTGAGACAGCGGTCGTGTCGAGCAGACCGGTCGACGTCGGCCTCAAGCGGGAGATGGGGCTGATCGGCGCCATGTGGGCGTCCGAGACCTCCATCATCGGCTCAGGCTGGCTGTTCGGCTCGTTCTACGCGGCGGTAGCGGTGGGGCCGGCGGCGATCTGGGCGTGGGTCATCGGCGGCATCATCGTCATCATCCTGGCGCTCATCCACGCCGAGCTCGGCGGGATGTTCCCGGTGGCCGGCGGCACCGCGCGGTTCCCGCACCTGGCGTTCGGCAGCGGCGCCGGAATCACGTTCGGCTTCTTCTCCTGGCTCCAGGCGGTGACCGTCGCCCCCATCGAGTGCTTCGCAGTGATCCAGTACGGACAGTACTGGTTTAACGGGAAAAATCCGACGCATCCGTCATTCGTGATTTATGACCAAACCACCATGAACGTGACCCACTGGGGTTTCGTGATCACGATCGCGCTGATGGCGATCTTCACCGGCGTGAACTTCTTCGCCATGAAGTTGTTCAACCTGATCAACTCGGGCATCACCTGGTGGAAGGTCGTGATCCCGGTCGGGGCGATCATCTTGCTGCTCTTCAAGTTCCACTCGGGCAACTTCAGCGTCCAGGGCGGCCTCAACCCGTCTCACGCCTACGGCATCGAAACGATCAACGGCACGAACCTCCTGCTGCACGGCTGGCACGCCCTCTTCTACGCGATCCCGGCCTCGGGCATCGTCTTCGCCTACCTCGGGTTCGAGCAGGCCGACCAGCTCGCGGGCGAGATCAAGAACCCGCAGAAGAACCTGCCGTGGGCGATCATCGGGGCGATCCTGATCGGCACGCTGATCTACGTGATGCTCCAGGTGGTCTTCCTGGGCGCCACCCCGCACAGCCTGATCGACACCAAGCTCGGCTTCGCGTCGTCGGCCGTGGCGGCCAGCCCGATCGCGGTCGCGCCGTTCGCAGCCCTCGCGGCAGTGGCGTTCGTCGGGACGTTCGCGAAGACGTTCTCCGGCGTCCTGCGAGCGGACGCGTTCATCTCCCCGTACGGCACCGGCCAGATGTACGAGACCTCGACCTCTCGCGTGGGCTACGGCCTGGCCAGGAACCGCTACTACCCGTCGATATTCACCAGGACCGACAGGAACGGGGTGCCCTGGTTCAGCCTGATCATCGCGTTCGTGTTCGGCCTGATCTTCCTGCTGCCGTTCCCGAGCTGGCACGACCTGGTCAGCCTGGTCACCTCGGCGAGCGTGCTGATGTACGCGGGCGCGCCGCTGGCCTTGGGCGTGTTCCGCAAGCACCTGCCCGAGGCGGCCAGGCCTTACAAGATGCCAGGCGCCGTGGTCATCGCACCAATCGCCTTCGTCCTCGCCAACCTGATCATCTACTGGTCCGGCTGGGAGACGCTCTGGAAGCTGGGCGTGGCCATAGTCATCGGCTACATCCTGATCCTGATGCACTTCTCGGACAACCCGCACGCGCCCAAGATCAACTGGAGGAACTCGATCTGGATCGGCGCCTACCTGGTCGGCATGGGCATCATCTCGTGGTTCGGCGAGTTCGGGCTCCCGCCGTCGGCAGTGCTCGAGAAGAACGGCAACTACCGAGGCCACCTTCCGTTCTGGTGGGACATGCTCGTGGTCGTCGTGTTCAGCCTGGTGATCTACTACTGGGCAATGAACTCGTCCCAGAGCCGCGATGAGATAGAGCAGGCCATCGAGGCGCAGGGAGGCGGCGCCGAGGACTGGGAGGCTCACGTGGCTGAGGAAGGCGGCGCCGCGGAGACCCCGGCAGCCTGATCGTTTGCCCCGCGAGCATGAGGCTCCGGCCCTGGGAAGGGCCGGAGCCTCATGGCGTCTTGACCGCTACGAGCGAGCGGCGCTCTAAGAGGCGCCCGAAGGCGAGCGGGAAGACCTGTAGCGCAACAGGAGCGTTCCCCTGATCAGCGCGGCAGGTACCGGGCCGAAATGGCGGCTATCGGTGGCCCCTGCGCCCGGGTTGTCCGAGATCAGGTACCAGCCGGCCGATTCGCACCTGGCGGCCCGCTTGACTAGCAGCATGCCTGGCCGCTGGGGATGATCGGCGACGACGACCTGACCAGGCCGGACGCGAGGCGGGCCGGCGCGCAGCAACCCACGCCAGATCAGCAGCCAGTCCCCCGGCCACAAGGTCGGCTCCATCGAGCTTTCCGCCACCGCGACCCGCCATAGCGGCCAGTGCACGCATCCTCCCGACGTTCGCAGGCGTCTTCTGGGAAGACTAGTCAACGTCGGTGGCGACGGCCGCCGCACGCGACGAGCTCGCGGGTGGCTCGCTGCACGGGGGTAGCAATGGCCACATCCGCTCCCGGCCTGGCGCCGACCGGATCCACTGAGCACCACCTGCGCCGGGCGGTGAGCCTTCGCGGGCTCACCATGATCTCGCTTGGCTCGATCATCGGGTCGGGCTGGCTGCTCGGCGCCCTGACGGCGGCGAAGGTCGCCGGCGCCGCCTCGCTCATCTCCTGGATCATCGGCGGGCTGGTGCTCGCCCTGCTCGCGCTCGTGCACGCCGAGCTCGGCTCGACCTACCCGCTCTCAGGCGGCACAGCGAGGTTCCCCTTCATGATCTTCGGCGCCCTCGGCGGGTTCACCGGCGGCTGGATGGCCTGGATCCAGGCGGTGACCATCGCGCCGATCGAGGTGGAGGCGTCGCTGAGCTACCTCAACTCCAGGTTCAGCGGCCTGGGCATGATCCACGCGAACGGCACGCTCACCGGCGCGGGCATCGGCTGGGGCGCCGGGTTCATGCTCGCGTTCACGATCATCAACATCATGGGGGTGCGCTGGCTGGCCGAGACCAACACGATCGCCACGTACTGGAAGATCGTCATCCCCACGATCACGATCGTCGCGCTGCTCGTCAGCGTCTTCCGCAGCGCCAACTTCGCCGCGGGCGGCGGGTTCGCGCCCTACGGATTCCACGGCATCTTCGCCGCGCTCCCGCTCGGCGTCGTGTTCGCGCTCGAGGGCTTCGAGCAGGCCATCCAGGTGGGCGGGGAGGCCGAGGACCCGCAGCGGAACATCCCGCGCGCCGTGATCGGCTCCATGCTCATCGGGACCGCGATTTACCTGCTGCTCGAGGTCGCCTTCATCGGCGCGCTCAACCCGTCCAACCTCACCCACGGCTGGGCCAGGCCGATCAGGGGCGTCGGGGCGTTCGGGCCTTACGCCACGCTGGCCGCCAACGCGGGGATCGGCTGGCTGGCCACGCTGCTGATCATCGACGCGGTGATCTCGCCGGCCGGCACCGGCCTGATCTACATCGGCACGTCGTCCCGGCTGTCCTACGGGCTCGGCAGGAACGGCTACTTCCCGAAGGCCATCAGCATGGTCAGCGCGCGCGGGGTCCCGCTGGCCTCCATCGTCGTCTGCTTCGTCGTCGGCATGCTGACCTTCCTGCCGTTCCCAAGCTGGGGCAGCCTGGTCGGGCTCGTCACCTCGGCCACCGTCATCATGTACGCGATGGCGCCGCTGTCGCTGGCGGGCCTGCGGCGGCAGGATCCAGGCCGGCCGCGGCGCTACCGGCTGCCCGGAGCCGCGCTGCTCTGCCCCCTGGCGTTCATCTGCGCGAACTGCATCGTGTACTTTGCCGGATTCAGCACGCTTTTCTGGCTCTACGTCATCATCGCGGTGGGATTCGTGATCTTCGCCGCCTACCAGCTCGGGCTCCAGGCCAGGCGGCGGACGATCATCGAGTGGCGCTCGGCCCGCTGGATCCTGCCCTGGCTGGCCGGGCTGCTGATCATCTCCTGGCTAGGTCAGTACAACCCGGCCAAGCCGACCGTGTTCGGCATCACGCTCCTGGCGACCCGCCACTTGCACCAGTGGTGGGACCTCGGTGTCCTCGCCGCGTTCAGCCTGGCGATCTATTACTGGGCGGTCAGCAGCGGCATGCCACGGGTCAAGGTGCGGGAGGCTGTGCAGGGCGCGGGGCTCGAAGCGCCGGTGCGGTAACCCTGGCCTTGCGACTGGTCCGCGTCGTGCCTGAGCACGACGACCGGACAGCGGACGCCATGCGGGCAGCCATATCGCGAGCCAGGCGCGCCACCGATGATGGGCCGCGCCGGCCGACGTTGTACTGTCAGATGCCGTATCCAATGATCGGACAAGGGAGAAGGACATCATGAGGCTGCTCGCTCGTGCCCTCGCGCCCAAGGTCACCGTCTACGCGCATTGCGACCTGCCCTGCGGTGTCTACGATCCGGCACAGGCAAGGATCGAGGCCGAGTCGGTGAAGGCGATCTGCGAGAAGTACCAGCAGAACTCCGATCCGGAGTTCCGCGCCAGGGCCCTTCAGATCAAGGAGGAGCGGTCCGAGCTTGTCAAGCACCACCTGTGGGTGCTATGGACCGACTACTTCAAGCCGCCGCACTTCGAGAAGTACCCGAATCTGCACCAGTTGTTCAACGACGCCACCAAGCTGGCAGGTGCCGGGGGAACCAAGGGGAGTACCGACGTGTCGAAGGCGGACGCGCTGCTGGCCAAGATCGACGAGATCAAGGAGATCTTCTGGGCCACCAAGCAGGGTTGAGGTCAAGTAGGGCCGCGCCGGGAGCGGCGCCGGCCGAATCGCCTGAGACATCACCATGATCGCGGACGCTCGTCAGTTATCTATGCTGAGGATCGTCCGCGATCATGGTTGATTGCTCCAGCGCCACGAGCACACGGCGCGTCAGGGCAGCCTCCAGTACAGGATAAGTTGCAGGTAGAAGTCAGGTACTGCCGCCAGGCGGAGACAACACTCGGTCATTGTGGGAGGAGCTGCACGTGACGGAGGAAAGCACGAAATCGGCGGCAAGCCAGAGCCGGGTTCCTGCTAATAAAAGTGGTATTAATACCTACGATTCATACGATAGTTATCAAGTAGACCAGGGGGATCGGGGCGATGGTGACGGTCGCGATCGGGCTGATCATCATGCACACGGACGCCTGCCGATGACGGCAGATCCGGCCGCGACGGTCGGAGCGGCCGACCGCGTCACCGTCCGTGACGAGGTCACGGTCAAGATGCCTGCCGATGGCGTGTACTTGTCCGTGCTGCGGACGGCCACGGCAGGCCTGGCCGCGCGCCTCGACTTCACGCTCGACGAGATCGAGGACATGCGCATCGCCGTGGACGAGGCTTGCGCGATGCTGCTCAGCCAGGCCATCCCTGGCAGCGACCTTGAGTGCCGCTTCAACCTCGGCCAGGACGCGATGACGATCTTCGTATCGGTGCACTGCGTGGAGCCGCGGGTGCCGGCCGGCGACACCTTCGCCTGGACCGTGCTCACCGCCCTGGCCGGACGGGTGGATGCCGAGGTCGGCCCTGGTGACTTGCTCACGTTCGTGCTGCGCAAGAGTCGTGATTCATCGAGGTCGGTGTGACGGGGGAAGTTGAGTTCGCCTTGACTGAAGAGTTCGAGACGATGACGGCCGATGCTGCCGGGGGGCAGGCGCTGGCCGAGCCTGACGACGACGTGATGGCCGTCGCCGGGCTGATCGCGGACGAGATCGACGACGACGCTGCTGAGCAGCTCTCAGGAGCGATCAGGATCCAGCACGCCGTCCGAGACCGGGGCCATGCCAGGGAGCTGTTCGTGTTGCTCTCAGAGCTGCCTGAGGGCGACCCAGAGCGCCTGCGGATCCGCGGCGAGCTCGTCGAGTTGCACCTGCCCTTGGTCGAGTACCTCGCCAGGCGGTTCCGCAACCGGGGCGAATGGCTCGACGACCTGACCCAGGTGGCCACGATCGGGCTGATCAAGTCCATCGACAGGTTCGACCTCAGCCGCGGCGTTGAGTTCTCGACGTACGCCACCCCGACCATCGTCGGGGAGATCAAGCGGCACTTCAGGGACAAGGGCTGGGCCGTTCGCGTCCCGCGCAGGCTCCAGGAGCTGAAGCTGGCGCTCACCAAGGCCATCAGCGACCTGGCGCAACGGCTTGGCCGCGCCCCGACCGTCGGCGAACTGGCCGCCCACCTCCAGATGAGCGAGGAGGAGGTGCTCGAGGGGCTCGAGTCAGCGAACGCGTACTCGACCGTCTCGCTTGACGCACCCGACTCCGGGGACGAGGACGCGCCGGCCGTGGCCGAGTCGCTCGGCATGGTCGACGAGGCGCTCGAAGGCGTGGAGTACCGCGAGTCGCTCAAGCCACTGCTCGAGCGGCTGCCGCCGCGCGAGAAGCGGATCTTGCTGCTCCGCTTCTTCGGGAACATGACCCAGTCGCAGATCGCGACCGAGCTTGGCATCTCGCAGATGCACGTGTCCCGGTTGCTCGCCAGGACGCTCGCCCAGTTGCGCGAGGGCCTGACCAGCGACGAGTGAGCGGGTTTCTCGCCTCCGGGCGCCTTTCAGCGCGCAGGCATTTCCCGCGCTAGCCCCGCTCGCCGTGCTCGGCCAGCGCGCGCATGCTCGGCGGCACGAACAGCAAGACGAGCCCGCTGACCGCGAGCACCAGGGCAGGAACGCCCCACGAGTAGCGCGCGCCCTGCACCAGGTAGATCCCGACGATGCCGGTGAAGAACTGCGTGAGCAGGGCCGGGGTGCGGCTCCACCGCCTGGCCCTGGCCAGGCCGACGGCGACGAGGCCGAGCGCCACGGCGGTGCCTGCGCCGATGAGGCTGATCGCGATGCCGCTTGAGGTCTGGTACGCCTTCCCTTCGATCGCCGCGACCGCGGCGAGCACCGCGGCCAGCAGGATCGCAGCGGCCTGCACCGCCTGGACGAAGGCCGCGCACACCACCGATACCGGACGCTCGGGACGAGCAGGCCCGTCGCCAACGCTAGCCTGAGCGCGTGCGCGCGCTCCTGATCGTGAATCCACGTGCCACCTCCACGACCCGGCTACGCCGGGACGTCATCGCGTCGGCCTTGGCGTCCGCGGTTCAACTCGACATCGAACAGACGCGCTACCGGGGCCATGCAACCAAGCTCGCGGCCAGCGCGCGCGCCGCGGGCTATGGCTTGGTGCTCACGCTCGGCGGCGACGGCACGGTCAACGAGGTCGTCAACGGCATTCTCCGCCACGGCGCCCCGCTAGGCGGCAACACCCCGCCAGACGACGTCCCACCCGCCGACCAGCTACCCGCTCTCGCCGCCCTGCCAGGCGGGAGCGCCAACGTGTTCACCGGAGCGCTGCGGATGCCCCGCGACCCGGTGGACGCGGCCGGGCAGATCTTGCAGGCACTGGCCGCCCGCCGCGAGCGAACGATCGGCCTCGGGCTCGCCGACGACCGCTATTTTACGTTCAACTCCGGACTCGGCCTGGACGCCGAGGTGGTCAGGGCCGTGCAAGGCCTGCGCGCCCATGGCCGGCCCTCCTCGCCCGCCCTTTACGTCCGCGCCGCGCTACGCCAGTTCTACCAGCAAACCGACAGAAGGCGCCCGGCGATCGCGGTCGAACGACCCGGGCACCATGCCGAAGGACCGGTGTTCCTTGGCATCATTTCCAACACCGCCCCGTGGACATACCTGGGCTCGCGTGCGGTCAATGCCAGCCCGCAGGCTAGCTTCGACACTGGCCTGGACGTGCTCGCGCTGCGCGGCCTGTCCTCGCTGGCCACGTTCACCACGATCGGGCGTATGCTGCTGGCCAGGGCCGGGCAGGTCGAGCTTGGCGGCAGGTACGTGCTGTCACTGCACGACCAGAAGATGATCTCGCTCCGGGCGAGCCGTCCGGTCGCGTTCCAGATCGACGGCGAGTATGTCGGCGAGCGCGACTACGTCACGTTCCAGGCTGTGCCGCAGGCGCTGAGGATCGTAGTCTGAGCTAACTCGGTGCCGCAAGCACGGATCTCCGGGACCATGTGACTGATCTGTCACCGAAATCCTGCCTAACCTTTGCCTAAGGGTCTTGCGCTCGATCGCTGAACTTGGGAGGGTTGTAACGCTCCTGGCGAGAGGCGGGCACGCGCGCCCTGACCCGGGCGGGCGATGTCTGCGCGGACAATGTCCACGGGGGCGTGGTCTGGAGGTTTAGGGGAGCCAGCACGGGACAGTTGGCCCGTACTGTAACGAAACTAGCTTGGGTCGCACGACGACCCCGATATACGGACTAGCTCGTGAATTCGTTCACAAGCACGACGGAGGGTGGCGGGCCTCGCTCATCGGCTCGCTGGCTCTCATAGAGGAGTGGACCGCATGGACTGGCGTAACTACGCCGCCTGTCGTGACGTCGACCCGGAGCTGTTCTTTCCCATCGGGAACACTGGTCCCGCCCTGCTCCAGATCGACCAGGCGAAGCAGGTCTGCAGGCGCTGCAAGGTATCGTCGGCGTGCCTGCAATGGGCCTTGGAGAGCGGTCAGGACTCAGGCGTCTGGGGCGGGATGAGCGAGGACGAGAGGCGCGCTCTCAAGCGACGTGGCGCGAGGGTTGGCGCGAGCGCCTGAGTTAATCTAGTTTGGTCGGCTATCGGCAACGGCAGGTCGAGTCGTACGTTGGTGCCCCCGCCGGGTCGGCCGCTTATCGTCAGCGTGCCTGCTAGCTCGCTCTCCACGAGCGTGCGCACGATCTGCAAGCCGAGGCTGGAGGTCGAGTCCAGGTCGAATTCGTCGGGGAACCCTGCGCCGTTATCGGCGACGGTCACCGCCAGGCGGTCGCGCCTGCGATCAGCGATAAGCTCCAGCGTGCCGGTCGCGGGGGCACCAGGACGCGCCAGGCCGTGCTGGACCGCGTTGTGCAGCAACTCGGTGAGCACCAGCGCCAGCGGCGTCGCCACCTGAGCTGACAGTTCGCCGAACCCTCCGGTCAGCTTCGGCGTGATCTTCGCCTCGGGCGCGGAGAGCTCGCCGGCCATCGCAGCTATCCGCCTGGCGATGTCATCGAACTCCACCACCTCGCCGCTCGCCCGGGACAACGTCTCGTGCACCAAGGCGATCGATCCGACCCGCCGGACCGCCTCGTGCAACGCGCCCGACGCCTCGGGTACCGCCGTCCTGCGGGCCTGGAGCCGCAGCAGCGCCGCGACGGTCTGCAGGTTGTTCTTCACCCGGTGGTGGATCTCCCTGATCGTCGCGTCCTTGGTGATCAGCTCGCGTTCCCTGTGCCGCAGTTCGGTCACGTCCCGCAGCAAGATCAGCGCGCCCGCCGCCGCGCCGTCGACCACGAGCGGGATCGTTCGCATCTGGACTACCGAGCCGTTCGCCTCGACCTCGGTCTCGAGCAGGGCCCTGCCGCTGGCGGCGAGCATCAGCGAGTCGTCTCGCGGGCTGGTGCTCGCGCACAGCCGCGCCGTGAGCGGGCCAAGCTCGCGCCCGGTCAGGTCGGCGGTCAGGCCAAGCCTGCGGTAGGCCGACAACGCGTTCGGGCTCGCGTAGTTAACCTTGCCCGACCGGCCGAGCCGCAGCATGCCGTCGTTCACCCGCGGCGACTGCACGTGGGCAGGCGAGCTGGCCGGCCCGGGGAACAGCCCGGCGGCGATCATCTGAGCCAGGTCGTCGGCCGCCTTCAGGTAGGCCAGGTCCATCCGGCTCGGCGTTCGCGCTGAATCGAGATTCGTGGACCGTTCGATCACCGCGATGACCCGTCCGTCGTGGCAGACCGGAATCGTCTCGTGCCGGATCGGGACGCCGAGCCGCCACTCCGGGTCGCCCTCCCGGCACACCCGGCCCTCCTTGACGGCGGCCGCCAGCAGTGGCTGTGCCCTGCCCGCCCGCACGGTGCCGACGATGTCCTCGTCGAACACGGTTGGCCCGGTGGTCGGCCGGACCTGGGCGAGCGCTATCCAGGAGTGCCTGGCGGGCAGCGGCGCCCACAGCGCTAGGTCGGCGAACGACAGGTCAGCGAGTAGCTCCCAGTCAGAAACAAGGGCGTGCAGCCAGTCGAGGTCCTGGGCGGCGATCTGAGCGCGGCGGGCCAGGTCATTCATCGTGGGCACGCAGTCATCATCGCACCGCTGGTGCCATGGCGACCCTGGTAACGTCGCGCCCATGGCCCAGGCAGAACACACCGAACTGGTCACTCACGGCGGAGCGCAGGCGGTGGCCGCGGCCCGCGAGCACGGCGTCCGGACGATCTTCACGCTGTCCGGCGGGCACGTCTTCCCGGTCTACGACGGCGCGGTCAAGGCCGACCCGCCGATGCCGATACTCGACGTCAGGCACGAGCAGACGGCGGTCTTCGCCGCCGAGGCCACGGCCCGCCTGACGAGGACTCCGGGTTTCGCCGTGCTCACGGCCGGCCCCGGCGTGACCAACGGGATCAGCGCGGTCACCACGGCGCACTTCAACGGCTCGGCCGTGGTGGTGCTCGGCGGGCGGGCGCCCGATCACCGGTGGGGCGCGGGCAGCCTGCAAGAGTTCGACCATCCGGTCCTGCTACGCCCGATTACCAAGCGCGCCTGGACAGAGCACAGCTCAGCAGCGGTTGGCCAGGCGGTGGGCGCTGCGTTCGCGCTGGCAAATAGTCGTCACAGGGGGCCAGTTTTCCTCGATGTCAGCCTCGAGGCGCTGTTCGGCACGCCAGATGCAGGAGCGGGGCCTGGCCATCCGCCTGAGGACGTGCCGCGAGGCCAGCCCGGCTCGCCGGACCCCGGCGACATTGACCAGATCGCTGACCTGCTTGCCAAGGCGGCCAGGCCCGTGCTTGTGCTTGGCTCGGACGTCTGGCTGGACGGCGCCGAGATCGCGGCGCGGGCGGCCGCCGAGGAGCTCGCGCTCCCCGTGATCGCCAACGGCCAGGGCCGAGGCATGCTCCCCGCCGGGCACGAGCTGCTCGTCACCCGGGCGCGGTCGACCGCGTTCGGCGAGGCTGACCTCGTGATCGTGGTCGGGACGCCGCTTGACTTCAGGCTCGGCTACGGCGAGTACGGCGGCAGGGGTGACACGCGGGCTGCCTCGGTCGTGCATGTCGCGGACGCCCCCAGCCAGATCGCCACGCATCGCCCGCTGGCGGCGAGCGCCGCAGGCGAGCTTGCCGGGTTCTTCACCGGGCTAGTCAGCGCGGCGCAGCGGACTGGCCTGCGGCGGCCGTGGGCCAGCGACTGGCTGCCCAGGCTGGCCCGCGCGAGCAAGGCGGCGCAGGAGGCTGACGCGGCGCTGCTGGCGAGCGACGCCGTGCCGATCCATCCGATGCGGGTGTATGGCGAGCTGGCTCCGCTGCTCGAGCCCGACGCGGTCGTGATCGGTGATGGCGGCGACTTCGTCAGCTACGCGGGCAAGTACATCGAGCCACGCCAGCCGGGTGGCTGGCTCGACCCAGGTCCGTACGGGTGCCTGGGCACGGGTCTCGGCTACGCGATCGCGGCACGGATCGCCAGGCCTTCGGCTCAGGTCGTGCTGCTGCTCGGGGATGGGGCGGCGGGGTTCTCGCTGATGGACGCGGACACGCTGGTAAGGCACAAGCTCCCGGTCGTGATGATTTGCGGTAACAACGGCATCTGGGGCCTGGAGAAGCATCCGATGCAGGCCCTGTACGGCTATGACGTCGCCGCCGACCTCCAGCCCCAGTGCCGGTACGACCAGGTGGTCTCCGCGCTCGGCGGTGCCGGGGAGCTGGTGACGAGCCCTGATGAGATCGGGCCCGCGCTGCGGCGCGCGTTCGCGGCCGGCGTTCCTTACCTGGTCAACGTCGTCACCGACCCGCAGGTCGCCTACCCGCGGACCACCACGGGGGTGTGAGTCGGTCATGGGCCTGCGGGACATGCCCTAGCCTCACGAGATGACGGCGATGAGGTCGCCCTCCTGCACGACGTCCCCCTCGGCCACCGCGAGCCTGGATAGCGTGCCAGCGCCCTCGGCGAGCACTGGGA
>JASIBM010000365.1 GCA_030045175.1 Streptosporangiaceae bacterium
TGCTCGAGGGCGTCAGGTACCGGCGGGGCGGCGCCACCACCCACACGCTGGTCATGCGGGCACGGTCGGGGACGCTGCGTAACATCCACAGCGAGCACGCCCTGTGGAAGGTCTCCCGGTACTCGGTCGTGCGCTACTAGGTCCCGCTAGGTCCCGCGCTGACCCGGCCCGCCGCGCTCAGCCAGGCTTCTGCTAGCCGGTCAGCCGCCCGCGTGCCCTGCGCCAGCGCGGCCTGCGCGGCGTGATCGCCTTGACCACCCCGCCGACGGCGAGCGTTCGGACCTCGATCACGCCCTTGGCTGGCGTCGCCCCCGGCCGAGGCTGGCCGCGCTTGCTGACGCTCCTGACGCCGAGGAACGACCGCCCGGCCATCTCCACGGCGATGCCTGGCGGGACGATCAGCTTGATCTGGCCACCGATCGCGGTCGCGTAGATGATCACGCGCTGGCTCGCGAGCACGGCGTCGCGCAGATCGAGCACGACGTCACCACCGATCGCCGTGACCGGGAAGGTGTCGGGCACCACCCACCGCCCCTCGCGCCGCTCCTTCGATGCGATCGCGGTTACCGCGCGCCTCGGGTACAGCTTGATCGGCTGCCCGGATGGCAGCGCGAGATCGGAGGTAAGCACGGCCAGCTCGCCGAGCGTCCGGGCCGCGAGCGCCCGCTCGGATCGCTCGGCGTGCTCGGACAACGTCAGCCGCCCGTCGCCCGCCGCCTCGCTCAGCAGCGAGATGACCAGGTCACGGTCGGCATCCGAGGCGCGCAGGTCATGCGGTCCCGGCCTGAGGTTCACGCCCTGACGATACCTCCCGCCGACCGCTGTGGCCGATCCCCGGCGACAAACATTGCCGGGCACTTCCTTGCGGCCCTGACCATGTCAGCGAAGGCCCCGGTTGTATCCGGCGCACTGGAGCCGCGGCCGGCTTGTAACCCAAGACGGGCTCAATGCGTCAATTATTTGGGCGCTAGCCCGGACTTCGCAGCTCGCTGGAGGACTGACATGACCATTCACCCTGGTACTCGGCGACGGACCATCCGGCTGACCGCCGGCGCGTGCCTGCTGGCATCGATCACGTACGCCGCGACCAGCGCCTCGGCGGCCTGGGCGGCGCGCGGAGCTCGCCTGACCCCGACCGCGGCCACGGCAAGAGCCGCCAAGACGGGGACCATCACGGGCGTCGTAACCGACACCCACGGCCATCCGCTGAAGGGCATCTGCATTCACGGCCTGACCAGGCGGCCGTTTCCAGCTACGAACGCCAGCGGCAAGTACTCGCTCAAGGCACCGCCCGGCCGCTACAGGGTCTGGTTCGGCCCTGGCTGTGGCAACAAGGCCAACTGGCTCATGCAATGGCACACGAACGGCAAGTTCCCCTACAAGCCAGAACCGACCGTGGTGACGGCGGGCGGCACCATCAGCATTAATGCGAAGCTCTCGCTCGGAGGCGAGATCAACGGGGAGGTTACCGGCAGCGGCGGCAAGCCGGTTGCTGGCATCTGCGTCCAGCTTTACCAGCGCTTCGCGCACTACGTGCCCAGCCCGAACTTCGGGAACGCAGGCTTGATCACCAGCAGCCGGCCCTTCGAGCTCACGAGCGTGCCACCTGGTCACTGGCGAATCCTCTTCTTCCCCACAACCTGTGGCACGACAGGGAACTACGCCAGTCAGTGGTGGAAGGACTCGCTCGACATCACGACCGCCGCCGTGGTGACCATCCGCCCGGGCACGGTGGTCTCCGGCATCGACCAGCGGCTACCCACCGGGGCCACCATCACCGGCCAGGTGACCGGCCAGGGCAGCGCACCACTGGCCAACGTGTGCGTGGACCTGTCCAGCCCCAGGCGACCGGACATCCTGGACATCGTTCAGACCGGCTCCGACGGGCAATACCGCGCCCCGGCGCTTACCACCGGCCAGTACACGCTCATGTTCGACCCGTCCTGCATCGGCCCGACCAACCAGTACCAGGGCCAGCAGTACCCGGGCACCGTCAAGGTGACCGACGGCAAGGTCACCACCGGAATCAACGCACAACTCAAGCCCAGCAGCTAGTCTCCGGGCGGGCCCGCCGTCTCAGGACCGCAACGTGGGGTCCTTACTGTTGCTGTTACCGCAGTAAGGACCCCACGTTGCGGTTCGCGGGCACGGCTCATCGGCCCTCGGCCGGTGATCTGGCCCCGCCCAGCGCGACGCGCAGCGCGTTCTCCGCAGCGTCGGCCGCCGCCCGCGCCATGATCGAGTGAGTATGAGCCCGGTCGAGTTCGTTGAGGCCAATGCAGTCGAATGCGACGCGCGCCTCGTGCGCCGCCTGCTCAAGCTGTCTCGCGGCCTCGCTCAGGTCGACGCCATTGCTGCTGGCAGCCAAGTCGCGCTCCATGTGACCCCGCCCTCCACATCCAGGACCGCCGGTTCCGGCTCCGATGCAGACCATTTACCCGCGCATTACCCCCGCATGCCGCCAGCCGATCAGGTGAACCCATTGCAGTGGCCAGGCAACTAGCCTGCCGCCCAGACCGCGTGCCTCGGGTTCCAGTCGCCGGGCCCGTCGGTCCTGGTCAGCAGGCACCGCCCGACGCGGAACTCGAAGATCTCACCGTCAC
>JASIBM010000366.1 GCA_030045175.1 Streptosporangiaceae bacterium
TTCCGTGCGAACTCCCTGGACCAGGCGGCGGCCGACCGGCTGGCCGCCGCCTGCCCGAGCCGTGCCCTGCGCAGCGACGCCGGCGCCCTGGTGTTCGACGTGGGCGCGTGCACCGGGTGCGGCCGGTGCCGCGACATTGCCCCGTGGGCGGTCACCGCCAGCGGGGAGTTCGAGCTAGCCGCCGTCAGCCGAGCGCATCTGGTCAAGCGCATCCCGCTGGCCGGGCAGGAACGGTCATGACCGGCGACCTGGCCGACGGCGGGCGGGTCAGCGCCGCGGCGGCGCCGCAGGAAGGCCAGCCAGATGCCCGCGCGCAGCGCGTCGCAGCGGACCTGCTCCGCAGCCGGATAGCCAGCCAGTTCGGCCGCAGCCTGCACATCCGGACCCTGGACACCGGCTCGTGCGCCGCCTGCGAGCAGGAGATCCGCCTCCTCGCGGCGCCGCACTACGACCTGCACAGGCTCGGGTTCTTCTTCACCCCCGCGCCTCGGCACGCGGACCTGCTGATGGCCACCGGCCCCATGATCCGGGCCTTCGGCGTCGCGGCCAGGAAGGCCTACGACGCGATGCCCGGGCCTAAGCTCGTCGTCGCGACCGGCGCGTGCGCCCTGGGCGGCGTCTACCCGGATGACGCGTTCACCCACGGATCGGTCGACCAGGTCCTGCCCGTCGACGTGTGGATCCCTGGATGCCCGCCCAGCCCGCTAGCCCTGCTGCATGGCCTGCTCGTCGCCGTCGACCGGCTGGCGGAGAAGGTGAGCGGACTCAGCTTCGCCGTGGACGAGCCGGGGGAGGTGCGCGGGTGAGCGCGCTGACGTGGTTCTACCTGGCCGCGGCCGGGTGGGGGCTGGCCGCGGTGCTGCTACTCGCCGCAGGCAGCTCGCGGGGAGTGGTGCGGGCGGGGTGCGTTCTCTCTGCGCTGGCCGGCGCGGCCGCCGCGATCGGCGGGGCCTCGGCATTGTGGTGGGGCGACTCGCGCGTCGTCACCGCGGGCGGGTCGGTCGTCGTCGGCACCATGCAACTGCAGGCCAGTAGCCTGGCCGGCGTCTTCGCCGCGCTGCTCGGCCTGGTCGCGGTGGCGATCGCCGCGTACGCGCCCAGGTATCACCGGGCTCGCCCGGGTACGGCGGCGTACCTGGGCGTGCTCAACCTGGCACTGGTGGCGTGCCTGGCCGTGCTCGTCGCGGCCAACGTGGTGACGTTCCTGGTCGCCTGGGAGTCCGTGGCGCTGCTGTGCTACCTGCTGATCCTGCGGCACCATGAGCGACCGGAGGCGGCCAGCGGCGCGTTCTGGTTCCTGGCCTTGTCGGAGACCGGGTTCGTGCTTGTGGTGGCGGCCTTCGTCATCCTGGCGACCAAGACGCACTCGGTTCAGCTCGACCTGATCGCCGCCCGCTCCCCTCAGGTGCCGGCCGGCTGGCGGGACTGTGCCTACCTGCTCGCGCTGACCGGGTTCGGGTTCAAGGCGGGCCTGGTACCGCTGCACGTCTGGCTGCCCGAGGCGCACCCGGTCGCCCCCGCCGACGGCTCGGCGTTCCTGTCCGGCCTCGTCGTCAACCTCGGCGCGTACGGAATCGCCTTGTTCGCCTTCCGGCTGCTGCCGGCCGGCCCGGCCTGGATTGGGCTGCTCACGATGGCCGCGGGCGCCATCACCGCTGCCATCGGCATCTTGTACGCGATGAGCGAGCGCGACATCAAGCGGTTCCTCGCGTACTCCACCATCGAGAACACCGGCATCATCGTCACGGCGTTCGGCGCGGCGATGATCTTCGGCAGCTACGGCCAGCGCGACCTGTGGGCCTTCCTCCTGCTGGCCGGCCTCTACCATGTCGCCAATCACGGCACCTACAAGACCTTGCTGTTCCTGGAGGCCGGGGTCGTCGAGCACGCCGCAGGCACCAGGGACATGGACCGGCTCGGCGGGCTCGTGCGGCGACTGCCGCGCAGCGGCGTCATCACCCTCGTCGGCACGCTCGGCATCGCCGCGCTCCCGCCGCTGAACGGCTTCGTCAGCGAATGGCTGATCTTCCAGGGGCTGTTCCAGGGGTTCCGCACTGGCAGCCACCTGATCGGCATCCTCATCGTCCTCGCCGCCGCCACGCTAGGGCTGACCGGAGGGCTGGCCATCTACGCGTTCGTGCGCGGCTACGGCATCCCGTTCCTTGGCATGGCCCGCACCCGCCAGGCGGCCGAGGCGACCGAGCGAGGCCAGCCGGTGGCCGGGCCCGCGCTGCTCGCCGTCGCCTGCGCGGCGCTCGCGGTCGGCGCGCCCGTGGTCACGCTGGCGCTGTCCAGGGCCGTCGGAACGGTCACGGGCGTGGCGCTGCGGCCGGTCCTGCTGCCTGGGAAGCTGACCATCATCCCCGCGCACACGGACTTCTCCGCCTTCTCGCCGACCTACCTCGCGGTGTTCCTGATCGCCGTGACTGCGGTGCCTGTGCTCATCTATCTCTCCGGACGTCCGCGGGCGGAATCGGTGACCGTGCCGGTCTGGGACGGCGGGATGGTCGCGTTCCGCCCGCGGATGCAGTATTCCGCCATGACGTTCTCCGCGCCAACCCGGGTCATGTTCGACGCCCTGTACCGGCCGTCGGTCTCGCTGCACCGCGCATCCGACGACCCAGCCGGGCGGTCCGGGCCGGTCCACTACGAGACCGAGGTGACCCCGGTCTTCCAGCGCTTCTTGTACCGCCCGGTGATCCGCGCGGTGGAATGGCTGGCCGACCTGGTCCGCCCGATCCAGTCCGGTGACGTCGGCTGGTACCTGCTCTACGTGTTCGTCGTCATCCTCATCGCCTACCTGATCGGCGCGCAGTGAGGCAGCTCGGTCCTCAGGTGGGGGACAGGCCCAGGTCCGGCCGGCCGCCGGGCGCCAGGCCCTCGTGCGGAGCCTGGTTGACCAGGCTGTGCGCGGCCATCACCAGGTAATTCCACAGCTCATCGTCGTGGGCACGATCCAGGCCAAGCTCGTCGAGGGCGGCGCGCATGTGCCGCAGCCAGGCGTCGCGCTCGGCTTCCCCGATCGGGAAGCGCGCGTGCCGCATCCGCAGCCTCGGGTGGCCGCGCCTTTCGCCGTAGGTGCCAGGCCCGCCCCAGTACTGGATCAAGAACAGCTTCAGGTGCTCCCTTGCCGGGCCGAGATCGCGGCTCGGGTACACCGCTCTTAGCTCCGGATCTGACTCGACCCCCGCGTAAAACCGGCTGACCAGCCGGTCAAAGGTCGGTTCACCGCCGACAGAATCGAACAGGCTCTGCTCGGCGACCGGCGGGCGGGCTATGTTAGGCCTGTTAGTGCTGTTCTCCATGACGGACTCCAGCCTACTTGGCAGCGGCAGCGCGCTGGCCCGCGCGCGGCCGGGCGTTATTGGACACCGCCCGGTAAGCCGCTGGTCACCTGGTAGACGGCGAGTTGGCGGCGATTTGGTGTTGGCGGTTCGCCCGTTGCGCGGACACACTAGTCACGGGCGCCTCGCCAGCCAGGCGGGCCGCCCGGCCCGGGAGGTGGCCGTGCGCAGGGTATTGCTGCTCAACATCACCTATGAGCCGCTCACCACCGTCGGCTTGCACCGGGCCGTCGGCCTGGTCCTGGCCGACAAGGCCGAGATTTTGCACAACGAGGCCTCTGGGCAGGTGCTGCACTCCGCCTCGGCCAAGCTGGCCGTGCCGTCTGTGATCCGGCTGCGCCGGTACGTCCGGGTGCCATATCGCAACCGCGTTCCGCTGACCAGGGCGGCGCTGATGCGCAGGGACGCTTACCTGTGCGCGTACTGCGGCGGCGCGGCCGACACGATCGACCACGTGGTTCCGCGCAGCCGGGGCGGGGCTCATTCGTGGGAGAACTGCGTAGCGTCGTGCACGAGGTGCAACCACAGAAAGGCCGACCGGCTGATCTCCGAGCTCGGCTGGACGCTGCGCTTCGATCCGCTGGTGCCGCGCGGCTCGCACTGGCGGCTGATCGGCGCCGCGCGCGACGGCGACCCGCAATGGGCGGCGTACCTGACGATCACGGCGGCCTTAGCCGGCCCTGACCTAGCCTGGGCGTAGCGGCGACGGGCGGCGCGAGCGCCGGGCAGGAACAGCCGGCGCGAATGAACGTGTCATGACGGCCGGATCGCCGTCCGGACAGATAGCCTTATCCGGTGAGAATTCGGCGTCGCGTTGTGTTGCCCGATGGCATTGTCTCCGGTGTCGCTGTGCTGTCCGTTGTCACCGCCACGGCGGTTCTGGCGAGCGGGCTGGCGGGCGCTGACCGGGCGGCTGGCGCGGTGACGGCCAGAAAGGCGGCGACGGCCAGCAGGGTCGGGCCGGCCCGCGCGGCGTGCCTGGCCCCTGCGGGGCACGCGGTCGTGCTGGTTGGCCGGCAGGTTAGCGGCGCGGCCAGGAAGGTACCCGCAACGGCGCCACGGTACGTGATCCGGGTGGATCAGCTGGGCTATCCCGCCAGGGCGGCCAAGCTGGCCGAGATCATGGTCCGCGAGCAGCCTGAGCGCGGCGGTCCGCCGCGGCCTGTCGTGATCATCGACTGGGAGCTCATCAGGCAGGGCACCTGCGCCGTTGTCGCCCACGGCTTCGCGGGCGTCGACCTTGGCCGGTGGAACCGCGCGTACCCGGCGGTCCTGGCGATCAGGTTCAGCCGGTTCCGCACCCCGGGCACGTACCGGCTCGCGCTGACGAAGGACCCGTCCGTCGTGTCGCCGTGGTTCTCGATCGGGTCACCGTCCAGCCTGTACGCGACGGCGCTGGCGAACGCGCTGTCGTTCTATCAGAACGAGCGAGACGGCCCCGACTACATTCCCAGCGCGCTGCGGACCGCTCCGGGTGACCTGAACGACGCGAACGCGATGACGTTCCGCATTCCCAAGGTAAACGGGAACGGCGACTTCCGTGGCAGCCTGCGCAGGCTCGCGACCGGCGTGCGGATCAACGCCACCGGAGGCTGGTTCGACGCGGGCGACTACCTGCACTTCACCGAGACCACGAGCTACGCGGTGGCGATGATGCTGCAGGGCATCGTGTCGTTCCCGCGCCACATGGGCGCCGACGGCCAGGTCAGCTTCGTCGACGAGGCCAAGTTCGGCCTTGACTTCTTGCAGCGGATGTGGAACGAGCGGACCAGGACGCTGTACCTGCAGGTCGGCACCGGCGAGGCGAACAATTATTACTTCGGCGATCACGACATCTGGCGGCTGCCCCAGGCCGACGACGATTACATGGGCACCAACCCGCGCTACCTGTACATCAGGCACCCGCCGGTGTTCCGCGCCGGGCGTCCGGGGGCGCGGATAAGCCCGAACCTGGCCGGCCGGCTCACGGCCGACTTCGCGCTGTGCTACCGCGTCTTCCGCGCGTCCGACCCGGCCTACGCCGACCGCTGCCTGCGCTCCGCAGAGACCGTGTACTCCCTCGCAGGGACGCACTGGAAGGGCAGGCTCCAGACCACGGTGCCGTGGGACTTCTACCCCGAGACTTCCTGGCGAGACGACATGATGCTCGGCGCCACCGAGCTCGCGCTCGCGCTGCGCGCTGCCGACCAGGGTGACGGGGCGCGCCACGCGGGCGGCGCGGCTCACCCGGCGAGCCTGCCTGCGGGCTTGCCGGTCAGGTCGGCCTCGGTCTACCTGGCCGACGCGGCGCGCTGGGCGAGGGAGTGGATCAATGGCAAGGCCGCGGTCAGTGACACCTTGAACCTGTACAACGTGAGCGGGCTCGCGGACTACGAGCTGTACCGGGCGATCGGTCATGCGCACGCGGCTCACCTCGCGGTCACCAGGGCGGCGCTGCTCGGGAACCTGCGAGCCCAGATCCAGCGGGCGATCGGGATCGGCGCGAGGGACCCGTTCGACTTCGGCTTCGCCTGGGATCAGTGGGACACGACCACGCACGGCCTCGGCATGTCGGTGCTGGCGGACGAGTACGACTCGCTGGTGGGCCGGCCGGTCTACGCCGCGTGGGGCCAGCGGCAGCTCGACGACGTGCTCGGCGCGAACCCGTGGGGCGTGTC
>JASIBM010000367.1 GCA_030045175.1 Streptosporangiaceae bacterium
CACCAAGGGAGCCTGACCACGGAGAGCAACCTCGGCTGTCTGTGCGTTGCGCGTGACCGCGTGCGGACTATCTTCGGGCGGCCGGCGGTGTCACCGGGCAGGCGGACTGGCGGTTTATGGCTGCGGGCGGGCGGCAGTCTTGGTGGCCAGGGCGCGGGTCAGGCGGACGGCGAGGGCGCGTCAGCCGATCTGTGGTACCTGGTCAGCTCTAGCTTGCTGTGGCCGTCCGGGGTCCGCATCGTCGCGATGTCGCTGCGGATGCCGTCGAGTCCGACGGCGCGGTCCGCCCAGGTGCCCTCGACCTGTCCCGTGCCTTCCAGTTCCATGCCGAGCTCGGCGAAGAACGCGACGGCGGCGTCCAGGTCGTCGACGACAATGGCGACGTTGTCCATCCGCTGAAGGGCCATGTCTGCACCATACGGCCGCGGCGAGCCGCCGGTCCGGTGCGGGAGAACCGGCCGGCTCGCTGCTGGCTGGGTCCAGGGCTGAGCCTGCCTCGCCGCGGCGATCGTCAGCTTGTTGCCCGGTAATGTCTCAGCAGCGCCGAATATCGATTACGTGCCTAAGTGCTCGGCGAGTGCCAGCTCCGCCACGGCCGTCGGCCATCAGGTTCCATGTACCGCCGTGCGCAGCCGTCACGCACTCCCCGCTTCGCCACTGCCGCAATCAGCGCCGAGACGTTACTAACACGGACACCTGCCATTCCTTCTTGCATGGATATGGCGTGTCCACCATGCTGTGCTCGTGAAATCTATCCTGGTTACTGGTACTTCCACCGGCATCGGCCGAGCGTGCGCGCTCCGGCTGGACCGCCTTGGCCACCGGGTCTACGCCGGCGTGCGAACGCAGGAGCACGCGAGGGAACTGAGCGAACTCGGCTCCGGCCGGCTCGTGCCGCTGCTGCTGGACGTGACCGATCAGGCTCAGATCGACGAGGCGGCCGCCCGCATCGGCCAGGACGGTGATGGCCTGGCAGGCGTGGTCAACAACGCCGGCATCGGACTGGCTGGCCCGATCGAGTACCTGCCAGCGGACACCTGGCGCCAGCAACTCGACGTGAACGTGATCGGCCAGGTCTCGGTCACCAAGGCCATGCTGCCGCTGATCCGGTCAGGCTCGGGCCGGGTGGTCTTCATCGGCTCGCTCGGCGGCAAGGTTCCCCTGATGCTGTTCGGGCCGTACAGTTCGTCGAAGTTCGCGATCGAGGCGATCAGCGAGTCGCTGCGGTACGAGCTGCATCCGTGGGGAATCCACGTCTGCGTCGTCGAGCCCGGCGTGATCAAGACGGCGATCTGGGAGAAGGGCAGGCACGACGCCGATCGCGTCGAGCAGGACCTGCCCGCCGGGGCCAGCGAGCGTTACGCGGCGCACCTGGCGGCACTGCGCAAGGCGCTCGACATGGGGGAGAAGCGAGCAGCCGACCCGGAGAAGGTGGCCAAGGCGGTCGAGCACGCCCTGTTCGCCCGCCGGCCGAAGACCCGCTACCCCGTCGGCCCCGACGCGCACATCCTGACCGTGCTCGTCAGGCTGCTGCCTGACAAGCCGCGTGAGGCGATCATCGGCCGCATGACAGGCATGCGCGCGGCATAGCGCCGCCCGTCGGTCCGACCTCAGTAAGGGCAGCGGCAATGGCCGACAGGCGGCCCGCTTTCGCGGTGCGGGAGTGGGCGGGGCAGGGCGCTGAGAGCCCCGGCGCTGTCGTCGGCGCGGGCGTGCCGCTCTGCTAGCCGAATGTGACCAAGTCCGGAAGATGCGGCTGGCTGGCGCGGTACCGGCGGCGCGTCTGGTTGATTACGCGCACCGACGGTGTTAAGAATATTCTTAACTGACGGTCGCCGGGAGGTGCGGATGGAGTGGGAGATCTTGATGACCACCCAGGTGGAGGCCTTCCTCGACGACCTGTACGACAGCGACCCAGTCAGCCATCAGCTCGTCAACCAGGCCATCTTGGTCCTGGAGCGCAACGGCCCCGCGGAGGGCAGGCTGCTGGTCGCCGGAGACAAGTCAGGGCAATGGACCAGGTGGTACAAGACGGCGATCCCGCTGGCGGAGCAACTGTACGAGGATTACCTCGCGGAACGGGAGAAGGAGATGGGGCGATGAGCGGGGTGTCGCGGTGGCGCGAGTCCGGGCACCTGGAGCGCGCGGTGCAGACCGCAGGGGGCCAGGAGGCGTTCGACGCCGCGGTGTCGGCGATGCTGGACGAGGCAAGGGGCTGGCGGCTCGCCGAGCTGCGCAAGCGCCGCGGGATGACCCAAGAGCAGGTCGCGGTCCGGATGGGCGTGTCGGTGGCCAGGGTGTCGCAGATCGAAGGCGGCGACGTATCCACCCAGGATGTCCTGAACAGGTTCGTCGCCGCGCTCGGCGGCACCCTCAAGCTGATCGCCGACTTCGGGGACGAGCAGCTGAAGATCGCGTGACTTCCCACCGCGGGCCGACGCCAGCTGCTGGATGTTGACCCATGGCCTCTGAGCACTTCGGCTCGCAGCTTGGCTAAAGGCGGCGAGTGTACCGGGAGCAGGGATGAGTCGTGATGAGTTGCTCGCCAGTCTGGCCAGACTGCGGCAGGCGCGCGTTGGCCAGTTGCGGGCGCCGCACAAGCCGCTACTGCTGTTGTGGTTGTTCGGGCAGTTCGCCGCCACCGGTAGTAGCGCGGCTAGCTACGAGCAGGCCGAGGAACCGGTCAGCCGGCTGATCAACGACTTCGGTCCGCCGGTCGCTGCTCCGGCCGCGGCCCGGCAGCGCGCGGCCATGCCATTCGTTCACCTGGAGCGCGAACTGTGGGATGTCCGGGACGCGCACGGCAAGGAGATTCGCCCAGACGTGCCGGAACGACGAGCCTGGCTGCTGGAGAAGAGAGCGGTCGGCCGGCTGAGGCCAGCCGTAGAGGGACTGCTCGCGGACGCCGGGACTCTGGCGGCAGCGGCACGGCTGTTGCTTGATGAGCACTTCACGCCGATCTTGGCCGACCTGATCTGCGCGGAGGTTGGCCTGGACCTGGCGAGCCTGGACCTGGCTGATAGCGCCGCAGCCGTTCCTGGCGGGCAGCGGCGAGAGCGGCGCCGCGGCTTTGCCGAAGAGGTGTTGCGCGCGTACGCCTATCAGTGCTCGATGTGCGGGTTCGACGGGACGCTGGGCCGTCAGCCGGTCGGGATCGAGGCAGCCCATGTGCAATGGCACAGCCAGGACGGGCCAGATAAGGTATCGAACGCCCTCGCCCTCTGCGCGCTCCACCACGCGCTATTTGACCTAGGGGTACTTGGCATTAGCGATGATCGGCGAATTCGGGTGTCCAGCCTGTATGTCGCCAGAAGCGAGGCAGGCCGGGCCATCGACGCGCTGGCGGGCCAGCCGCTGCTGACGCCCCGGCCGCGCCAGCCAGCGGTCGATATCATTCACATCACCTGGCACGCCGTTCAAGTGTTCAAGGACCAGCCCGCTAGCGATGTCCTGATTCAGGCATAAGGCTACGATCAGGACGAGTGGGGCGTCCGGGGGTCGAACCCGGAACCTACGGATTAAAAGTCCGCCCTGATCTCGCTCCAGGCGCCCTGCCCGCACTGAGTGAACACCACGGTGCCCGGTACGCCCAGAATGCACAGGACGCTCACGGCGGTGTTTCCACGAATGTTTCCATGCCAGGGGCGGCATGGCAGCAGCGCCGGTCGCGGAGAGTAATCGCGGGCCGGCGACCACGACAACAGGTCCCGGTCAGGATCAATGAGCACCGGAGCCCGGTCATGCTCTCTGCAAGACCGGTCACGCGGTAAATGCGGACAGGTGGGGAAGCGCTTTGGCGGCGGCTTCCACGATCGCTTCCGCTTTCGGCAGGTCATCCAGGACGGCGTCCTTGTTGATATACGTGGTCTGGCCTGGGTACTCGGCGTCGTGACGTGTCACGCGAATCCGGTCAACCGGACGCAGGAGGGCGCCCATCGACGGCCCGAACTGCGCTCGGACGGCATCTATGACGGCTAGATGCCCGCCGGACGTCGTGGCGCGCAACCCTTGAGCTTGAAGCAGCGCTGACAAGGCCTTGCGGATCGCGTCGTAGACAGCGGCGTAACCGAGATAGGGATCGCTATCTGCAAGCAGGCGGGCGCTGGCAAGGTGCTGGCCGGCGGTGGCGAGCAGCCGGCTCGCGAGCTCGTCGCTGGCGGTCACCTGGGTCAGCTCCCCACGCTCGATCATCCCGAGGATCTCGGCGCGGCCCCTGGCCCAGCCGCTCATGGCGCCGCGCCCAGATCCTGCGGCCCCGGCATGCGGCCCAGCGCCACCATCGGCCGGCCGCGCAGCTCGGTGAGGAAGGGATCGTCTCCGGCGTTCCACTGGCTGGCTGACAGCACCACCGTGTTGATGTCGCGCCCCAGCCGCACGCGCGCGCGGCTGACAGCGTCGTGCAGGTCATCGCGATCGGGTTTGCCAACCACCAGCAGGTCGATGTCAGCCGGCGAGCCGCCCGGCTCCCCCGCAGCGCGCGCCGCCCAGGACCCGAAGACGGCAGCCGCGCTCACGCCCGCCAGGCCGGCCAGTTCCTCGCCGAGCACCTCCGCCGGCCCGAGCACGATCACGACCAGATCCCGCAGCGCCCGGTAGAACGGGGCCTCGTGATTAGCCCGCACGAGCTTGGTCCGCCCGACCATGCGGCTGCGGACAACCCCGGCTGCCTCCAGCCGGCGGACTTCGCGGGTCATCGTCCCGGTATCCGTCTCAGCCATACCCGCCAGCTCGGCGATCGAGTTCTCACCCTCCCCTACGTAGGCGCGGGTCAGCACAGCGACAGTGAACCGGGACCGGAAGATCGGAAAGATCGCCGGAGCCGACTCTCGCACGCTGCCAGCCTCCCGAAGCACCTGGCGGAAACCTATGCTGTCATCATAACAGCACATGCTGGCGCAATGCCAGCATGTGCCCTCGGGATCAGCCGGACGCCAGGCCAGACTGCGGCTAGCAGATCAATCGTGATTCGGGCATAAGCCGACGATTAGAACGAGTGGGGCGTCCGGGGGTCGAACCCGGAACCTACGGATTAAAAGTCCGCTACTCTGCCATTGAGCTAACGCCCCTGGGGGCCGCCCGCGCAAGCCCCAGCAGGAAGCGTACCGACTCAGCGTTCACGGCCGCACCGCCGCTGCGCCGCACAGCCGCTCATTCCATGCGCGACTCCCCGAACGCCCGCCCTCCGACCCAAACTACCGATCGGTAACATCCGGTAGCATCCGGCCCATGGAGAGCGCGTTCTACGAGCCCGTCGGCCGCGATAGCTACGTCGCCACGTCAGCAACCATAGGCCCGTGGTCGGCCGACGCCCAGCACGGCGGGCCGCCGTCGGCGCTGGCCGCGAGGGCGCTTGAGCTACACGAGCCTGACGAGCGGCAGCGGCTGGCGAGGGTCGCCGTGGACATCCTGCGGCCGGTTCCTGTGGGCAAGGTCTCGCTCAGCCTGAGAACGGTCCGTCCCGGCCGGCGCATCACCCTGGCTGAGGTGGTCATGGAGGCCGACGGCCAAGAGGTGCTGCATGCGAGGGGGTGGCGGATCGAGCGCCTGGACGGCCGCGTGCCGCAGGTGAGCGACGGCGGCGAGCCGATACCGTTCCCACCCGAGGGCGATGGCCTCGCACCGGATATCTTCACGCGTTCCGAGCACGGGTACCTGGCATCGATCGAATGGCGGTTCCGGCCTGGAGCGCCCGCATCCGGTGCGGCAGGCGCGGGCGATGGATTGCGCTCAGGCGCGCCGGCCGGCGGTGCCTGGACCCGGCCGAAGCTCCCGTTGCTGCCGGGAGAAGATCCGACGCCGATGATGCGAGCGTTGCTTGTCGCCGACTCGGGCAGCGGAGTCGGCGCGGTGCTGCCCGCGCGAGACTTCATCTTCGTCAACGTGGACCTGACCGTTGTCCTGCCACGTGACCCGATCGGCGAGTGGCTGCTGCTTGAGCCGTCCACGATGATCGGCTCCGACGGTACCGGCCTTACCTCGACAAGGCTCTCGGACCGGCACGGCGCGTGCGGCCGCGGCTTGCAGACCCTGCTCGTCGCGCCGCGCTAGTGCTGGTTACCGGGCAAATCACTCACGAGTCGAACCAGATCGGCCCGAGTTGCGTTCCCATGGGTGTAGGCCGGCGTCACGAGCGCCGACCCGATCCCGTCACCGCCAGCTCGCTTGCGAGCGGGCAAGCCGCGACGAGCGCGCGAACCGTGATCAGCGCGCTCGTCGCGGCCCTTGCGTGACCGTCGCGCGCGGCTCGCGCCCCCGCGCGGGGAGGATACCCTGGCTGTCGGTGCCCGCGTCGTCGCGGGCACCGGTTGTGGCAAGGGAGACATGCCGATGACGGCCGTAGAGCTCGAGGGCGCTTACAACGTCCGTGATCTCGGCGGGCTGCGGACGAAGGACGGCCGCCGCACCAGGCACGGCGTTATCTACCGGGGTGACTCGCTGGACAGCATCACGCCCGGCGACGCCGCCACCCTGTTCGGCACGCTGGGCATCGGCGCCATCGTTGACCTGCGCACCAAGGCCGAGACCGAGCTGAGCGGCCTGTTGTTTCCGGTACCTAGGTACCGGTTCTCCGTGCTACGTGAGGGCAGGCTGGGCCACGAGCCGTTCCCTTCCGACGACCCGGCCGAACTCGCCAAGGTCTACCTGAGCAACATCGACGGCGGCCGGGCGGCCGTCAAGGGCACGTTCGGGGTCATCGCCGAGGACCTGCAGGCCGGCGTGGCCACCCTGTTCCACTGCGCGGCAGGCAGGGACCGTACCGGCATCATGGCCGCGGTGCTGCTCGGGCTGGTCGGCGTCACCGACGGGCAGATCGCTCAGGACTACGTGCAGAGCAACAGGAACGCGCGGCGGGTCACCAAGAAGCTCGCGGAAAACCCGCTGTACGCGAACGGCAACGGCGACCGGCCTGAGGTCATCTTGCTGCGCGAGCAGACGATTCTCGGGTTCATGCGGTTGCTGCGCGACCAGTTCGGCGGGCCGCTGCGGTTCTGCCTCGACAGCGGCGTCTCACCTGAGGTGATTGACACCATAAAGGAACAATTTGTCGAGGGGACTGAACCACTCGGCGGCGGGTCAGCGGTAGGCGGAGATGCCGGTAAGCGCCTGGCCGATGGCTAGCGTGTGGATCTCCTCGGTGCCCTCGTAGGTCAGCACCGACTCCAGGTTGTTGGCGTGCCTGATCACCGGGTACTCGAGGGTGACCCCGTTGGCTCCAAGGATCGTCCTGGCCTCCCTGGCGATGTCGATCGCGGTTCGCACGTTGCTCATCTTGCCGAGGCTGACCTGCTCGGGCGTGATCTTCCCGGCTTCCTTCAGCCGGCCCAGGCGAAGGGCAAGCAGTTGCGCCCGCTGGAGGTCGGCGGCCATCCAGGCCAGCTTGCGCTGAGTTAGCTGGAAGCTCCCGATCTTCCTGCCGAACTGCTCCCTGGTCACCGCGTACTCGATCGCCGACTCCAGGCAGGAACGGGCCGCGCCGGTGACTCCCCACACGATGCCGAACCTGGCCTCGGACAGGCAGGAGAGCGGCCCCTTCAGACCAGATACGCCGGGCAGGACGGCGTCCTGCGGCAGCCGGACCTCGTCCAGGTGAAGCTCGGAGGTCACGCTGGCGCGCAGGGACAGTTTCTTATGGATATTGCGCGCGGTAAACCCGCGCGCGCCGCGAGGAACCAGGAAGCCACGGATCCCCTGCTCGGTAGCCGCCCAGATCACGGCGATGTCGGCGATCGAGCCGTTGGTGATCCACATCTTGGTGCCGGAGATGAGCCAGTCGGACCCGTTGCGGGTGGCGCGGGTCAACATGGCGGACGGGTCACTTCCGTGGTCGGGCTCGGTCAGGCCGAAGCACCCTACGGCCTGGCCAGCGGCCATGCGCGGCAGCCACTCGTTCTTTTGCTCTTCCGAGCCGTACTTCCAGATCGGGAACATGGCCAGCGAGCCCTGGACCGACACCAAGCTGCGCAGGCCGGAGTCGGCGGCCTCCATCTCCCGGCAGGTCACGCCGTAGGCGATCGGGCCCATCCCGGCACAGCCGTAGCCCTCGAGGTGCATGCCGAGCAGCCCGAGCTGGCCGAGCTCGGGGACCAGGTCGCGGGGCAGCGTCCCGGCCTCAAACCAGTCGGCGATGTGGGGCATGATCCGGTCAGCGGCGAACTTGCGTACGGTGTCGCGCACCAAGCGCTCGTCGTCGGTCAGCTCGTCGTCGATCCTGAGCAGGTCACTGCCGACTGGTTCGGCGGAGCGCGGCATGGCGTGGTCCTTTCCTCTGGGCCTGCGGCAAGTGCGGCGAAGCCCGTCTTCTCGCCCCGCGGCCGGCTTGCCTGCGGCCTTGTCGGAGCCGGGGGGTCTGCTTGACTGTGGCCAGCGTATGCGGGCCTGGGCTCGCGGCGCTGCGCGCAGTTAGCCTGGCGCGAAAATGCGGCATGATGCTGGCATGAGCAACATGAGCGGCGACCGGGTCTTGGTGCGCAGTCGTGACAACCGCATCGTCGCGGGGGTTTGCGCTGGTGTGGCGGGTTATCTGACGATGGACGTCAATCTGGTGCGGGTGCTCGCCGCGGTGCTCGCGATCATTACGGGCGGCATCGGCGGCGTGCTCATCTACCTGGTTGCCTGGGCCGTGATCCCCGAGGACGGCCAGCAGCGGTCGATCGTCGAGGATCTGGTCAACAAGAACCGCCAGGGCTAGCCTGAGCCTGGCGAGGGCAGGCGCGGCTTCGCGATGGTGGCGCCTGCTTCGCCGGCTTGACGGCACCCGCTTTTGCCGATGGCGCCAACCTTCCCCTATGCTGAGTCGGTCCCCGACGGCGGGCGCCACGGGCAAGGCGGCGGTGACCGTCGAGCCCCCATCGTCTAGCGGCCTAGGACACCGCCCTTTCAAGGCGGCGGCGCGGGTTCGAATCCCGTTGGGGGTACGGCTGGCGGAAGCCAGCAGTGGTCGTACTGGTTGGTAACTAGTGGTTGTAGCGGTCGGCAGCGCGTAGGATTCAGTGCGCGGCATAGCATGGTCCTGTAGAGCAGCTAGGAGTGCTCGCCACCCTGTCAAGGTGGAGGTCGCGGGTTCAAATCCCGTCAGGACCGCTCCGGTCAGGTAGCTCAGTCGGTATGAGCGTCCGCCTGAAAAGCGGAAGGTCGACAGTTCGATCCTGTCCCTGACCACTCGATCTCAGTCAGTGCATAGGCCCTCTCACCTGCGAGAACAGCAGGAAGAGAGGGATGGAGATGGCGCGTCCGGCGCTCTCAAGTTTCAAGATCCCCACAGATTCCCCACAACTTTGTGGGGGCGACGTTGTCTCGCTCGCCGCAGCGACCGCTTCCCGCCGTCGCGCCAGAGCCAGCTCCTCCCCCGCGAACGACTCGGCCCGCGTGAGCGGCGCGCCCCGCGAGGCCACCCGCGGATCCGGTCGTGTGGTGGTGGAGGTGGGTGGGGGGATCACGGTGTACCCGGCGCGGGGGGCGGGGGACCAGCGGCCCGGCAGCGCGAGGCACGCCCCAGGCGAGCGTCACGGTGCGACGGTCACGTCACTGAACTGGGCCGGGTACCAGCCGCCAGCGCAGATCCCGGCGATACCCCTCAGGCAGGCAGTGTCCCTGACCGGTGCGCGGACCAGCGGGGCACCATTGATGCCGGGGGTCAGCGCGCTGCCGTTCACTTTCAGGGACAGGCGTGCCGACTGCCGGTGCCGGGCGCGGCCGCCCGTGCCCGAGGCGAGGACTCGCGGCTGTATTCCGTACATGTTCAGCCAGTTACTGGATCAATTTGATAACAGTGCCGAATCGGCGGGTACGCGCGACCCATCTTTGAGGGGCCGGTAGCCCTCCGCAATCGCCGCCTTCCCGGCAGCGCGCACCCATGTGGCGCGATCTGGGGCTTGAGTTGGCGGCAGGGCTGCCAGATCGTCTGAGGCCATAACCGTGTCGTTCGGCGCGGGCGAGGCGATATGTGCCGCCGTCTAATAGTGGCCTTAGCCCGCTTCGGTGGACACGCCTTTGATTAGTGGTAGGCGGACACTGCCGTGAAGAAGATAGCCATGGTGGTTCCGGCGGCGCCGACCCCGGTGAGGATCGCCTGGGCAGGGCTCGCGCCGGCGTGGCGGGCCATTATGCCGATGGCGAAAGCTACGTTCAGGGAACCGGACATAGCTAGAAACAGGGTCAAGACTTTGCCTGCGTTCATCGTAGTCTCCCGTCATGCTGTTAGCGGCGCCCGATTTGCCGGGATCCGCTGGCTGATGAGCCCGATGCTGTCTGTCCAGGTGGCTGTCTAACAGCTCTTGGCTGCAGGGTGGACGTTCCGAGCGTGCTGGTGCTGTTGACGGCTTTACGCTGGCAGGTGTCCAGTTGGGTGATTCAGCTGATGGACAGGCGGGCTATGACAGGCAGGACGGTAGGAGGTGAGAGAGAGTTCTTCGTGCTGCTCGAGGCCCTTGGCGAGTTTAAGGCTCGATCGTTGTCCGGGGATCCGTCAGATCGGGCGCTGGCACGGGCGGCAGGAGTGACCGCTACCACTATCGGTGACTGGCTACGCGGCGCACAGTTCCCCCAAGACATCGGCAGGGTCCTGACTGTGGTGCGCGCCGTGGCCGCCAGGGCCGCATCTTGCGGTATCGGCGATAAGGACATCGATATCCAGGGACTGTTCGATGAACATCGATGGCGCAAGGCGTACCAAGACGAGGCCCGACGGCGCGCCCAGGTCACCTCTGAGAGCGTCGAGCAGGCTCAGGCCACCGCAGCGCTCGCCGGGCCACCATCCGGGCGACTCCTGGACCAGGTGAGCGATCCATTCGCGCTAGAGGTGCACCGGCCAATGCAGCCTGACCATCTGCGGCAGGAGTTGCCGGTGCTGCCAGAGTACGTGTCCCGAGAACACGACGGCGAACTAGCTCAGGTGGTTGCTGCCGCAGTCGCAGGTCAAAGCGGAGTCGCGGTACTAGTAGGCGGATCCTCGACGGGAAAAACTCGGGCGTCCTGGGAAGCACTGAATCTGCTGCGTGGACGCACTCCGCCGTGGCGGTTGTGGCATCCGATCGATCCGTCTCGTCCGGAGGCCGCACTACGTGAGCTGCCAGCGATCGGACCCCGGACGGTGGTGTGGCTGAACGAGGCCCAGTTCTACCTTGATGCTGGAGACGGGGTGGGAGAGCGAGTGGCGGCCGGGTTGCGTGAACTACTGCGAAATCCGGCTCGTGGCCCGGTGTTGGTGCTGGCTACCATGTGGCCATCCTTCTGGGATGGCCTGACCGGTCGCCCTCAGGCAAATGAAGATCTGCATACCCAGGCACGGGAATTGCTGGCCGGCAGGGATATCACTGTGCCAGACGTGTTCACTCCGCTGCAGCTTGCGAAGCTAACAGAGTCACACGACCCGCGGCTGGCGCAAGCCGCGGCAGGGGCGCAAGAAGGGCAAGTCATCCAGTACCTAGCCGGGGCGCCAGAGTTGCTGGCCCGGTATCGTAACGCGCCTGCCGGAGCTACAGCGCTTATCCACGCAGCGATGGATGCCCGCCGCATGGGCATGCGCCCCGCCCTGCCGCATTCATTCTTGGAAGCAGCTGCGTCCGGATACCTAACTGATGACGAGTGGGAACGACTGGCTGATGACTGGCTGGAACAGGCTCTGGCTTACACTGCCACTCCTTGTAAGGGCGTCCGCGGGCCTGTAACCCGGATCCGGCCACGCCCCGGTCGCACGACTGATCTCGTTTCAGGCCGCGCCAGCGAGCCGGCCTACCGCCTAGCTGACTACCTCGACCAATACGGCCGCCGTGCTCGCCGCGCATCTATCCCGCCTGAAGCTTTCTGGGACGCGGCCGTCAGCCACGCGAATCCTGCTGACTTGCGGCCGCTCGGCAACGCCGCCGAGCGAAGCAGCTTGCCCCGTGTTGCCGCCCGTTTGTACAAGCGGGCCACTGCCCATGGCGACCCTGTGGCGGCAGCTACCCTTGTCAGCCTGCTGCACCGCTTGTATCCCACGGACCGGCGCCCGGCAGATTGGGTCACCGCTCATGCTGCATCGGATGACCCTGGTGGGGTGGCCCGGCTACTGGACGCGTTGCGCGAGGCAGGAGCAGCCGACCAGGTCATCATGCTGGCCGGCCGTGCCGCCGCTCATACCAGGTTGGATGACCCGGGTGGGGTGGCCCGGCTACTGGACGCGTTGCGCGAGGCAGGAGCAGCCGAGCAGGTCACCGTGCTACTGGCCCGACATCCCGCCGCTCATACCACGTTGGACAACGCTAATAGCGTGGCCCGGCTACTGGACGCGTTGCGCGAGGCAGATGCGACCGACCAGATTGCCGTACTGCTAGCCCGGAGGCCAGCTGCGCATGTCGTCGTCACCCACACGATGGGCGTGGCCGCGCTGCTAAACGCGATGCGCAGGGTGGCCGCGACCGACCAGGTTGCCATACTTGCCAATCGCAGCGCCGCCCGAGCTCCGCTCGACCACCCTGGCGGCACAGCGGCCCTACTGCACGCGCTGCGCATGGCGGAGGCAGCAGATCAAGTCGCCGTGCTGCTGAGCCGACGCCCCGCCGATCATGCCGAGCTGGACAGCCCTGGTGGGATCACGGCGCTGCTGCACGAGCTGCGCATGGCGGAGGCAGCAGATCAAGTCGCCGTGCTGCTAAGCCGACGCCCCGCCGATCATGCCGAGCTGGACAGCCTTGGCGGGGTCACGACGCTGCTGCACGAGCTGCGCGAGGCCGGCGCGGCAGATCAGGTCGCCATACTGGCTGATCGCACAGCCACGCACGCCGCCTTGGCTGATCCTGGCGGTACAGCCGCCCTCCTGTACGAACTGCGCATGGCCGAGGTCGCAGACCAGATCGCCATGTTGCTAAGCCGACGCCCCGCCGATCATGCCCAGCTGGACCACCCCGACAGAGTTACGGCGCTGCTGCACGAGCTACACGAGGTGGGCGCAACCAGCCAGGTCACCACACTGGCCAATCGCAGCGCCGCCCAAGCGCCACTGGACCACCCAGGCAGCACAGCCGCCCTACTGCACGCACTGCGCATGGTTAAGGCAGCAGATCAGGTCGCCGTGCTGCTGAACCGACGCCCCGCCGATCATGCCCAGCTGGACCACCCCGGCGGGATCACGGCGCTGCTGCACGAGCTACACGAGGCGGGCGCAACCAGCCAGGTCACCACACTGGCCAATCGCAGCGCCGCCCAAGCGCCACTGGACCACCCAGGCAGCACAGCCGCCCTACTGCACGCACTGCGCATGGTTAAGGCAGCAGATCAGGTCGCCGTGCTGCTGAACCGACGCCCCGCCGATCATGCCCAGCTGGACCACCTCGACGGGATCACGGCGCTGCTGCACGAGCTACACGAGGCGGGCGCAACCAGCCAGGTCACCACACTGGCCAATCGCAGCGCTGCCCAAGCACCACTCGATGACCCTCGCCGTACGGTCGCGCTGCTGCGCGCTCTGCGCATGGCGGAGGCAGCAGATCAGGTCGCCGTGCTGCTGAGCCGACGCCCCGCCGATCACGCCCAGCTGGACTACCCAGACGGGATCGCAGCGCTGCTGCACGAGCTGCGCGAGGCGGGCGCGACCGACCAGGTCGCCATACTGGCCAATCGCGCAGCCACACACGCCGCCTTGATGCATCCTGGCGGTGCAGCCGCGCTGCTGCGCGCCCTGCGCATGGCGGAGGCGACCGACCAGGTCGCCGTGCTGCTGAGCCGACGCCCCGCCGATCACGCCCAGCTGGACCACCCCTATGGGATCGCAGCGCTGCTGCACGAGCTGCGCGAGGCGGGCGCGACCGACCAGGTCGCCATACTGGCCAATCGCGCAGCCACGCACGCCGTCTTGATCGATCCTCGCGGTGTGGCCGCGCTGCTGCGCGCCCTGCGCATGGCGGAGGCGACCGACCAGGTCGCCGTGCTGCTGAGCCGACGCCCCGCCGATCATGCCCATCTGGACCACCCCGACGGGATCGCAGCGCTGCTGCACGAGCTACGCATGGCGGGCGCGACCGACGAGGTCACGGTGCTGCTGAGCCGACGCTCCGCCGACAATGCCCCGCTCGCCCATCCGAACATCCTGGTCGAGCTGCAGGAAGTGAAGGCTCAGGCACATGCGGCAAATCTGCATGAGATGTCGCCAGACGTAACCCTGTATCAGCCTTTCCAACTATATGAAGGTCACAGTGAGCAAACTCAGCTCGGCCAAGGGAATGACCAGTACCTGGTGGAACAGTGGGACTGGGAAGACCTGGATTTACCGAACGATCAAGCTACCTACAGAACTCGCCTCCGCATTGGTTGGCGTGGTTGCTTGGTCGGCTTCGTCTTGCTTAGCCATGACCCCCGGTAGAACACCTAACCGCAGATCTAAACCAACATCATGAGATGAATCTCACATGTCGATCTTCAACTACGCCCCCAGCCTTGCTAGTCCAGGTCGTACCGGCACGGGGCCATCGAGCCTCCAATCCGGCCGAGCATGGTCCGGCCCGAGCCACAGTCTCGACTACCACCGTCCTATTGGTCCCGTCGTACAGGACCGCCCAGACAGCGAAGGCTCCGTGGTCGGCGCCGGTCTGCGGTGGCACTGGCTCTGCGTGTCACGCTAGGTAATCGACTGATGCCCGGAGGTAGCACCGTACGGCTCGTTCTGGCGCGCCATTGGCCCGGGTTAGAGCGAGCGTGAGTGCGGTGCCGAACTGGGCGTTCTGCATGTCCGCTCATAACGCAGGGTGCGTACACGGCCCGAACGGTGTGGCCGCCGGTGATCAGCCAGACCAGGCCCGCGGTAGCGCACAATCCTCCCGGCACGATGGCGGTCCAGGCCGGGACGTCCACGAGCAATTACCGCTTCTGCCGACGGGCACGACAAGCCTCCTGCGAGTGTAGGCGCCGGCCGTAAGGCGATGCCGTCATGCGCGCCACCCGATCCCGACCCGGCCCGGCCCGGCCCGGACAAGCGCCGGGGGGCTCACTCCGCCGCACATCAGCCTGCCGCCGCCTCAAGTTAAACACCACGGGGAATCGCCGCCAGCCAGCTCCTGCGGTCCGCGTCCGGCCGGTTAGACCGAGGCCAAACGAGAAGGCCATTGCGTGTTATCACACGCTCCGTGAACGGCATCGGACTCCGGCGATGTCCCACGCGATCTGACCTGCACGCGGACGGCTTGTTCGGTGTCGCTCAGGGTGGGCAGGTGCTTGCGAACAGCGAGAGCATGACGCGATGCACCTGCGGCTGGCGGCCGATCGTCACGTCGAGCGGCACGCAGCCGCGGGTCTGGCCATGGTGAGTGAAGGCGAAGCCTTGCGCGAAAAAGCCCGTGGCGTTCGGGCACGAATGATAGGAAGCGGCCGCGACACCCCCCACGGGAGAGCCGGGGATGTCTATCACCACGTGGCCGCGGGCAGGGGCGGCGATCGTGACCGTCACCGCTGACCCCGGCAGGAGCACGAAGGCGACCTTGTAGGACCCGTGGTCTCCGAAGCTTGCAGGGTTGGCGGTGGCGAGCCGCTTCCCGTTGGCGATGAAGAGCGGGCCGATGGCCAGTTCTG
>JASIBM010000368.1 GCA_030045175.1 Streptosporangiaceae bacterium
GGTTCTGCGCGCTCCGCCGGACAGGGCAAAGCATGCATTCCGGGCACCGGCTCCGCAGCTACCGGCCTGGCACGGCCCTGGCCGGACGAGATCCCGTCCCATGGGTCACTGGATCACCTCACGTCACAGACCATGATCGTTCTGACCGGATGAATGGCGGATTGGTCCGGTCCGGCCGGGTGGATGGCACATTGACCAGGTTGGCGGCGGCGCGGCGGCGCGGGACGATGCCGGATGAAAGGGGTGATGGTGACGAACCGGGCGTAGCCTGCGAGACTGCGCCGTGACATCGGCTGGCTCCGGTGGCGTCGGCTGGCTCCGGTGTCCAGAGCGGCCACGCGACATGCAGGGCCACGCATTCGGTCCGTGTCCGGACCGCGTCCGTACCGCGCGAACCATCACGGGCATCCAGGTCATCTGCTCCATCAGCTAACGCCCCGGCCTCGCGCATCCAGATGAAGCGCCCGCCTAGCCTGTGGTCTCATCGGCGAACGCAAGCCAGGCTCACCACCGGCCGGGCGCGGGCGGTCGACCTGTCCGGCGTGGCAGGTGGAACTTGCCGGCGCGGATTCCGTACCGTTCGTCCATGACCGCGAAGACGCCACCTCAGACGGGCGGGCCCACCAGGCACCTGATCAAGGAAGGGGACGCGCGAGATCTCTCGTTCATCCAGACCCAGTCCGTCCATCTGGTGGTAACAAGCCCGCCGTACGCCATGCTCAAGGAGTATCCGGATCATCCCGGTCAGCTTGGAAACATCCCGGTTTATGAGGAGTTCCTTAACGAGCTCGACCGGGTGTGGAAGGAGTGCTTGCGCATACTCGTCCCAGGCGGGCGCATCTGCTGCGTGGTCGGAGATGTCTGCATTTCGCGCCGGGCTGGCGGCCGTCACCATGTGCTACCGCTGAGCGCGGACATCCAGGTGCGCGCCAGGAAGATGGGACTGGACAACTTGACGCCCATCCGCTGGCTCAAGGTCGCGAACATCAAGCTCGAGGCGAGCAAGTCAAGCCGGTTCCTAGGCAAGCCCAATCTGCCCAACGGCGTGATCAAGAACGATGTCGAGCACATCCTGCTCATGCGCAAGCCTGGTGGCTACCGTAGTCCTACCGAGGAGCAAGAGCGACTCTCCTACATCTCGACGGAGGAGTATATGAAGCTCTTCGTGCCGTTCTGGACTGATATCAAGGGCCAGTCTCGCACCAATCACCCCGCCCCTTATCCAGCTGAAGTGCCTCGGCGGCTCATCCGCATGTTCAGCTTCGTAGGCGACACCGTGGTCGATCCCTTCGGCGGGACAGGAAGCACAGCCCTCGCGGCGATGGAGACCGGTCGGCACAGCAAGACCGTCGAGATTGATCCTGGCTACGTCGACATCATGGAGAAGCGACTGCGCAACGCCGTGGTCAGCGCTTTCATCCAGGTCGAGCGCCACGCCGACAACTCGCCCGATGCTTCCGCTCGACGCGAGGTGGCATGGCCGGAGCGCTAGGGCCTTCGGGGAGCCGGCCGACCGAACGGAAGAACCGGCTGGACACGCTGACTGGGCTTGCCCTCGTCGATGCGCTGTCCGTAACTGAGGCGCCCTCGCTTCAGGACTACATCGACGCTGTTTCGGAGTACGTCCTGAACGTTAAGAACCTACGACGGGGCGAGGCCAAGAAGGCGCAAATCGCGCTCGGTCATGGCCTGGCGCGCGTGCTTGCGACAGAGTTGGCTGTCAAGACACCCCGCATGACACTGCATAGCGGCGAACGGACGGTGGCCGGAGCGCTGCGCCCTGCCAGGGCAGATGTGTCCGAGTCGCATGAACTCGACGGCCTGCGCCTGGCCGTTGAGATCAAGCCGGTCAACCTCGCGGTCGGCCGGGCGCTGTGGAATCGGTTCGGCGACATCCGAGCCTTCGCTGTGAACATCCACCTTAAGTTCCCGTTCGCAGTTGTCGGCGGAGTCCTCGTCATCCCGACCTGGGAGGAAGCGAAGCAGGGTACGAGGCGGGCATCGCCGTCGGTAGCCGAAGAGACGTCCCTGCAAAGCACAGACCTAGATGAGTCACCCGGCGCGTTCTCAGCGGGCGGTGATGAAGCCGACGACGCCGAAGACGACGTTGACGAAGAGGACGAGGCAGAGGCGCTAGCCGCAGCGGAGGCCGTCGCCAGGAAGCCGACGATAGATCTGATCACTCGCCTGATACGACGACTGGAAAGAACACGTCCGCGGGAGACCGAGGCCGACCCGGCACACCTGCTCGAAGCGGTCGGTGTCATCATATATGACCCTGACACAGCCAGCATCCATCCCAGCCTGCCGCCGCCGGAGAGTCATCTTCGTTGGGACAAGTTCGTCTCGATCATGGCTGAACTCTATGACCTCCGCTTCGACTGAGCTGCTCAGGAGTGCTCGGCTCAGCTCTCGTCGGCCAGGGCGGCAGCGGCGGACTTGTTGTTCTTGGCGGGGCGGCGGCGCTTGTCGCGGGCATAGACGACGGTTTGCTTGCCGTCGCCGAGTGCGCGGCGGTCAAGCTCGAACAGCGTTGTCGCGGTCATCAGGTCGCTGAGCTTGGCGTAGCCGTAGGTGCGGGAGTCGAAGTCCGGGTACTGCTGGGTGATGATGTGGCCGACGTACGCCAGCGAGGCCCAGCCGTCGTCGTCTGAGCCCGCCTCCACGGCGTGGCGCAACTGGCTGATCAGCGCGGTGTCGCCCTTCAGTCGCGCGGCGGTGGCGCGCGGGGCCGGCTTGCTCACCGTGTCGGCCGGCGCGGCGGTGGCGTCTGCGTGGGTGAGGTTCTCGATGTAGATGAACTTGTCGCACGCCGCGACGAACGCCTTCGGCGTCTTGCGCTCGCCGAACCCGTAGACGGTCAGGCCAGACTCGCGGATCCGCGCGGCCAGGCGGGTGAAGTCGCTGTCGCTCGACACGATGCAGAACCCGTCCAGGCGCCCGGAGTAGAGCAGGTCCATCGCGTCAATCACCATTGCCGCGTCGGTCGCGTTCTTGCCGCTGGTGTAGGCGAACTGCTGGATCGGCTGGATGGACTGGGCGAGCAGCTGATCCTTCCAGCCCTTGAGGCTGGTGCCGGTCCAATCCCCGTAGGCGCGCTTGACGTGGGCCGTGCCGTACTTGGCGACCTCGGCAAGCAGCGCCTGGGTGATCGCGGGCTGCGCGTTGTCCGCATCAATGAGCACCGCAAGCTTGGCTGTGTTCTCGTCGGCCATGCCCCTCCCCACGGGCTCGTGGCGAGGGTTCACCACTCGTTTCTCCGCCATTGCCCTTTGAGCCGTTTTCCGTAAAGCGAGTAACAAACGGCTCATACCCGACGCTAACTGTAACACATCGCCCCCTTACGATTACCCTGCGCAGCCCGACACGCCGCAGGCCTGACGGGCGCCGCCGTGGGCGCAAGGCCAGGCCGCCGGCTCGCCCCCGGCCAGGCCGCCGGCTCGCCCAGACCAGGCAGGTGCACGAGAAATCTAGTATTTTGATCGGAATTCTTGACAATTTCTATCATCGCTGCCAGTGTGTGGGGCCAGGCAGGACTTGACAACCCCGGAGGTGAGCGATGACCAGCCTCGCCCAGCCGCAAGCCTCGATCGGCCCGGCCAAGCTCGCGCGAATCGCCTGGCGGGCAGCCGGCCGCCCGGAGAAGTGGCTCAGCCTGGTCGAATATCGCGCCGATCATCGCTGGTACCGGCGGCTCACCTGGTCGCAAGACCACGAGGTCTGG
>JASIBM010000369.1 GCA_030045175.1 Streptosporangiaceae bacterium
CATGATTAACATCCCGGCTTCGTATCGTCGCCCGCGGCCACCCGCCGGCGCGGCACAGTCCCCGCCGGCCACGCCGGCCACGCCGGCCACGCCCAGTTCATCACCATCACCCCTTTCATCCCGCATCGTCCCGCGCCGCCGCGCCGCCACCCACCTGGTCAATGTGCCATCCACCCGGCCGGACCGGACCAATCTGCTATTCATCCCGCAAGAACGATCATGGTCTGTGACGTGAGATAACCACGTGTCCCATGGGACGACATCTCGTCCGGCCAGGGGCCGCGCCAGGCGGCAGCCGCGGAGCCGGTGCCCGGAATGCACGCTTTGCCCTGTCCGGCAGGGCGCGCAGAATCCCACCATGGAACCCGTACTGGCGCCGGGGCACCAGTACGGACCCATGGTGGCGTTGGAACCTCGGCGGACGGCTGCCAGACAAGACAACGCCCCGTGACACGACCCGGACGAAGATCAACTCAAGCTAAGTAGCATTGTGCCCAGACCCGGCCGCGTCCGCGTCAATCCAGGGCCAGTCCCTCGATTCCCGGCCGGGACCGGAAATTTCTTCCTAAGCGATATCCACAGGGCTGCGGCGAGCTTCCACAGCGTACTGGCGGCCCTAGCTGGCGCATCATCGGCTTCGTGCACAGGCCCTGCCGTTCCCAGCCAGGTAATCCACAACTCGGGGAGGGTTTATGCACGTGGCGGTCCACAAGCGCGGGCGTGTAGCCTGCCGGTTCTGACCACGACGCCATTCTTGGAGCAGCGGTGGATATCAGGTTGAACCAGGCCCAGGCCTACCGCCGGCTGCCTAGCGGGGTGATGGTCAAGGCAGCCACCGGCAGGCCGCCGGGATAGAGCGCGGAGGCCATCACGGCATGGCCCGCGTGGTGTCGATGGGGACGACGCCCGCATGGGCGGACAAGCCAGGCGGACACCTCACGGTAAGCGGCCGTGATGGCCTCCAAGCGCCGCAACGCAGCCACCGTTCAGGTGCTTGTGGCCCGTTTGAACAAAGCGGTGGCGAGGGCGCAAGCGATGACGGTGATCCCCGCGAACTCGGCGAGGGTGAGCCAAAGGTGGTCACCCGGCGGCTGGCCAGCCAGGAGCGCGCGAAGGGCATCAATGGCCTGGGTCATGGGCTGGTTGGCGGTGACGACGCGGAGCCAGGACGGCATCGTGGCGGTGGGGACGAACGCGCTGCTGAAGAAGACCGGGATGATGATGATCGCGGCGAGCTGCTGTGCGGCTTCCAGGCTCTGGCCGACCAGCCCGATCAGCGCCGCGAGCCAGGACAGGGTGAGCGTGACGAGCAGGATCACCGCGATGGCCATGACCCAGCCGCCGATCCCGGCGGAAGGACGGAACCCGACGGCATAACCGACGCCGATGGTCACCGCGAGGCCGATCAGGCTGCGGGCGAAGTCGGCGATGACGTGGCCGGCGATGACGGAGGACTTGGCCATGGGCAGGGTGCGGAACCGGTCGACAACGCCTTCGAGCATGTCGGCGGCGACGCTGGTGGTGGTCGTGACCGCGGCGAACGCCGCGATCACGACGAATATGCCAGGCATCGCGAAGTTGATGTAGCCGCCATGGGTGCCGGTCTTGATGGCGCCGCCGAACAGGAAGGTCATGAGCACGACGATCAGGGCGGGCTGCAGCGTGACGTTGGCAAGCTGCTCGGGGTCATGGCGGATGTGGCGAAGGCTGCGCTTGGCCATTTCCCAGTGGTCGCTGACAGCCCACGCAGCCGACTGACGGGCGCCGGCGGGCAGGGCGGTCATGCCGCGTCCTCTGGCCCGGCTGGCCGGGAGTGACCGGTGAGCTGGAAGTACACGTCATCGAGGTCCGGCTCGTGCATCCAGAACCGCTCGATGCGCGCGCCGGTCCCTGCGACCGCCGCGGTGATGGCGCTCAGCTCGCCGATTCCGGTGGTGCCATTGCTGGCGAGCGCGACGCGCACGGCCCTGCGCTGGCCGTCCCGAGCGACCGTGAAGCCGCCGAGGGCCGAGGTCAACCGGGCCAGGTCCGCGTCGGTGGCGGCGATCAGGTCGAGCTGGGCCTGCCCGGCGCGCGCCTTGAGCTCGGCGGGCGTCCCGGTCGCGACGACCTGCCCGGCATCGATGAACGCGATCGAGCTGGCCAGAGCATCGGCCTCGGCCAGCTGCTGGGTGGTCAGCAGCACGGTGGTTCCCTGCGTGACCAGGCCACGGATGATGTCCCACAGCGCGTGGCGGCTGGACGGATCCAGGCCGGTGGTGGGCTCGTCAAGGAACAGCACCGGCGGCTCGGCGATCAGGCTCAGCGCGAGGTCGAGCTTGCGGCGCATACCGCCCGAGTAAGTCTTCACCGCCTTCTTCCCCGCCTCGCCCAGGCCGAATGCCTCGATCAGCCGCGCCGAGCGCGCGCGCACCACCGGCCACGGCAGGCGGTGCAGCCGGCCGACCATGGCCAGGTTCTCCGGGCCGGACAACTTGCCGTCCACCGACAGCGACTGGCCGGTCAGCCCGATGATCGCCTGGACGCGCTCAGGCTCACGGGCCACGTCATAGCCACCGACCCGCGCCGTGCCCGCGTCGGACCGCAGCAGCGTCGACAAGATCCGGATCATCGTGGTCTTGCCCGCGCCATTCGGGCCGAGCAACGCCGTCACCGCACCGGCCTTGGCCTGGAAGCTGGCGCCGCGCAGCGCCGCGGTCTTGCCGTAGCGCTTTTCCAGCCCGGCGGCCGTGATCGCCGCCTCATCCGGGCCAGTCACCGCTCCCCCGGCCGACGAGCCAGCTGACGCGAGTTGTTCGTACACCATACGAACAACTCTACTCGTATCATGTACGAGTGGCAAGCGAGAAGGACCACCGTCCGATCTGGGCGCTACCGCAGCCCGCGGAGCGCAGGCCGCGCTACACCCGCGAGCAGATCACGCAAGCCGCGCTGCGCGTCGCCGATCAGGAGGGATTCGACGCGGTCACGATGAAGCGGATCGCCGCCGAGCTGAGCGCGGGAACGATGACGCTGTACTACTACGTGCGGAACAAGGCCGACGTCGTCGCGCTGATGCAAGACGCGATCCTCGCTGATCTCCTCATCCCCGACAGCGAGCTCCCCGGTGGCTGGAGGGACGCGGTCACCGCTGTCGCACGGCGGTCCAGGCAGGTGATCATGGCCCACCCATGGTCACTGACGTCCTTCAACGAGGCCCAGTTCGGCCCCAACGCCATGCGCCACATGGAGCAGTCCCTCGCCGCGGTGGCGGGCACCGGGCTGCCCGCCCAGGCCAGGCTGGAGCTGCTCGCCACCGTCGATGACTACGTGGCGGGCAACGCCCTGCACAGCATCGAGGCACTGGACCGCGCCAGGATCGCCGGAGCGGACCCGGCGATGGTCGCCGCCGTGATCGACTACGGCATCGCCCAGCTCCAGGCCGGGCGGTTCCCCGAGCTGAGCACGATCTATAGCGCGAGCAGCGGCGCGCAGGAGGCCGGGCAGGCCGGGCAGGCGACCGAGCAGCCCGGGCCGCCGATGACAGAAGCCGCCCTGGCGAGCCAGTTCGAACGCGGCCTGGCGGCACTGCTCGACGGCATCGCCGCGCGCATGAGTATCGAGCAGGCCCCAGGCCCTCATTCGGCTGCCGGCGATCGCGCCAAGTAGCGCTCACCTCGGCGTCGCGGACGTCTGCGCTGGCTGATATTCAGTTGTGCCGCTACTGGCCGCCGGCCCAGACGGCCCCGGCCGGCAGCCCGCGCAGGGTGGTCGCGTGCCCGCCGGTGACGAGGAAGGTGCCGCAGGCCGAGATGAGCACCTGGCCGGTCCTCGTCGCCGGGAACACCTCGGAAGCCGCGCAGCCCCACGGCACGGGCACGACCACCGAGCTGCCGTCCAGCGATCCGGTGCCGGGATTGACCGCGCGCAACTGGTAGTTGGTGTCGCATTGCTCGAGTGCGACGTACCTGCTCCCGTCCCAGGCGCCGGCGACGCCGTGGCAGGAGCCAGGCGGCCTGGGCTTGGTCAGGGGCGGCCAGTCCGGCACCGTCGGCGCGAGCGGATGCGACGAGGTGACGTTGAGCGTGACGGCGCCGCTGGTGCTGACCCCGCCGCCGGTGGGGTGGCCGACGAAGTAGGTCAGCTCGGTGCCGTTGCGGTCGAAGGACATGCTGATGGGATGCGGCCGCGACACCTCCCCTGGGGAGGGAAGCAGGAGCCATTTGCGGACAGTTCCCCGGTGGCCAGGCAGCGGCACGAGCAAGATCACCGAGTCCCCGTTGGTGTTCTCCAGGCCGACCGCCACGGCGGAGCCGCCCGGCTGGACGGCGAGCCCGGTGGGCAGCAGTGGGCCGCCGAAGCCCTGGCCGAACGGAGTGACGACGCCGGCCGGGCTGACGGTCGCGAGCCGGGTTGGCACCGAGCCGAAGTCGGACTTGTTACTCGTCGCGTAGCTGATCACCCAGCCGCCGGCCGGATTGACGGCGATCAGCGACTCCAGGTCGACGACGGCTGCCGGGCCGGCCAGCAGGCCAGGCAGCTTGACCGGCGCTGCGGTGCTGCCGGCCCTGGCCATGGCGAAGCCATGACCTTCAAAGCCGAGCATCAGCGTGCCGGTCCCGGC
>JASIBM010000370.1 GCA_030045175.1 Streptosporangiaceae bacterium
TTCACGGCGTCGGCGGCGGGCCTGCTCACCCAGCTCGGCTCGGCGCCTTACGCGGTGACCAAGCACGCGCTCGTCGCGCTGGCCGAGTGGCTCTGCATCACCTACGGTGACCGCGGCATCCGGGTGTCGTGCCTGTGCCCGCAGGCGGTGCGCACGAACCTGGGCGCGACCAGCGCGGCGCAGATGGGCGCGGCAGGGCCGGGCGGCGCGGCCTCGTCGTGGGACGCCGTGCCGTCGCCGCTGGTGGCTGGGAGCGTGTCCGCGCAGGCTTCGGTCGACGGCGTGCTCACTCCCGATGAGGTCGCCGAGTGCGTGATCGCCGGGCTGGCCAGCGAGCGTTTCCTGATCCTCCCGCATCCGCAGGTCGCGACCTACGAGCGCCGTCGCGCCGACGACAGGGACAGGTGGCTGCGCGGCATGCGCCGCATGCAGGCGCGCCTGAGCTTACGTTTCAACCCGAGCACTGCCAGGCAGGGCGAGGTTGAAACGTAAGCTGAGCGGTGGAGATATGCCCGGTGGTAGTACCTTGCCAGGATGACGACGGGCATTGACACCGCCAAGGTGACGCGGTGGCTGGCTGGCCATGTGGACGGCATGACGGCGCCGCTGGCGTTCGACCTGATCGCCGGGGGCCGGTCCAACATGACCTTCGCCGTGACGGACGCGCGCGGGCGCAAGGTGGTGCTTCGCCGGCCGCCGATGAGCCACGTGCTGTCGACGGCGCACGACATGGGCCGCGAGTACCGGGTCATCTCGGCGCTGGCCGGCACGCCGGTGCCGGTGCCGGCGGCGCTCGGGTTCTGCGCCGATGAGCAGGTCAACGGGCGCCCGTTCTACGTCATGGACTTTGTCGACGGTTACGTGCTTCGCGGCGAGGAAGAGACGGCCGCCACGCTCGACGAGGCGGCGCGGCGGCGAGCCGGGTATGACCTGGTCGACGTGCTCGCCGCGATCCACCAGGTCGACGTGGATGCCGTCGGGCTCGGCGACCTCGCGCGCCGGGACGGCTACATCGAAAGGCAGCTCCGGCGGTGGTTCGGGCAGTTCGAGCAGTCGCAGCAGCAGGCCCGCGAGGTCGGCGTCTACCGCGCGGTGCCGCTGGTCGCGGACGTGCACCGGATGCTCGCCGACCGGGTGCCCGCGCAGCGCGGGACCGCGATCGTGCACGGTGACTACCGGATCGACAACACGATCTTGTCTGGCGACGGCCAGGTGCGAGCCGTGCTCGACTGGGAGTTGTGCACGCTCGGCGATCCGCTGGCCGACGTGGGCACGCTGCTCGCCTACTGGGCCGAGGACGAGCCGGCGTCCGCGCCGGCTCCGGTGCCCGCCACGATTGTGCAGCTCGGCGCGACCGGCTTGCCGGGCTTTCCCAGCCGGTCCGAGATCGCCGAGCGCTACGCCGCGAGGTCCGGGCGCGATCTTGCCGGCATCGGCTTTTACGTCGCGTTCGCGTACTGGAAGCTGGCCTGCATCCTGGAGGGCGTGTTCGTCAGGTACGCGGCCCGCGCCACCGGCACCGACGCCAGCGACGCCGACGCGCTCGCCGCGGGCGTGGCCGACCGCGCGCACCGCGCGCTCGTCGCCCTGGAGTCCTGACCAGCTAGCGGGGGACTGAGCCGTGCAGCAGGATCAGGCCCTTGGTCAGGCCGGCGTTGTCGGCGATCGCCCAGATCGAGCCGGTGCCCGGCACCTGGTCAAGCTGGAGCGAGACCCATCGCGGGCTGCCTTCGGCCGGCGCGGACCAGGCTCCTGCCGAATAGTGCCAGAACCGTGGCGTGCCGGGTAGCGCCTCGCCCACGCCCCAGAGGCCGCCGCTGCCGTCCGGCACCAGGCTCGTCAGGTAGTAGTCGGCCGATGTGGGAGCCGCCGGCGGGCTCGCGGTCGTCCACGACGTGCCGTCCCAGTGCAGCGCAAGCTCCGACGTCCCGCCGCTGCCATTGGGGGCGCTGCCGCCGACCCAGACGTCATCGTCAGATTCGGCCACGATCGAGGAGAGGGTCGCATGCGCGGGCAGCGTCGGCTGCATCGCCTCGGCCCGCCAGGTCGCGCCGTTCCAGCGCAATATCGCGGGCTTGGCGGCGATGCCGGTCACGGGCGGCAGCGCGTTGGTGATCGCCCACATGTCATCGGGTGACACCGCGCTCACCGTCAGCGGGCCATGGCCGGGGACGGCTACGGCCCGCCACGCCGTGCCGTCGAACCGCGCGGCATAGGGGGCGAGCCTGGCGTGCTGGCCGCCGCTGAACTGGACGCCGAACGCCCAGGCATCGCTCGGCCCGAACACCGCGGCCGAGCCGAGCAGGGCGTGACCCCTGCTGATCACTGGCAGGATCCCCGCCGTCCAGCGCGTCCCGAGCAGGTGCGCGTACTTGCCTGCGGGGCCGAATATCCACGCGTCCCGGCTCGACGCGGCGCCCACCACGCTGGGCTGGCCCGGCCTGGCGAGCCCCGCGGCTATCGCGGCTGGCAGGGTGACCGGTAGCCAACGCGTGCCGTTCCAGCGCTGGACCAGCGGCGTGACCGCCGAGCGCCCGGCGAGGCCCGCCGCCCCGGTGATCCACGTGTCGCTCGCGCTGACCGCGGCGATGCCGCCGAGCAGCACGGACTGGCCGCGAATCGAGATTGCCTTGTATATCCGCCACCCGGAGGCGCCTGACCTCGCTGGCCCCGCACCGGGCTTGGTCCCCGCCGCCCCGGTAGCGTGCGCCTCGGACAACGGCACGAGGACGCCCAGCGTGAGCGCGCCCACGGATATGACGAGCGCCTTCCACCCTGTTAGTGACCTTTTCATGATTTCCTTCGCTTGCTCGAACTCGGCTATGCCGCCATGTTCGCAAGCGCGGCCAGTGCGCACCTGAGCCCGGATGCTCGCATGCGCATGGCCGTGATACTCACTCGGCCCTGAGCAAGGGCACTCACGAGTTCCATGATCGGGGTCGCTTGTCAGCTGTCCGAACTGACAGACGACCCCGATCATGGTTGCGCCGCGACCGGCATGAAGGCACGCGTTAAGTAGGGAGTACCTTGTCCGGGTTTGGCGCTTAGGGTACCGTTCAATGGTGGCTTGGTTGACGACTGTGCCGAAGGCGCAGGCTACGGGGGCGCTCGCCGAAGCCTACGCTGCGATGGACAACCGGCCGATGCCGCCGGTCTACCTGCCCCCGCACGGTGACGCCGCCGGGATCATCCGC
>JASIBM010000051.1 GCA_030045175.1 Streptosporangiaceae bacterium
GGTTACCGGCCAGGCTACGCTGGGACGTAAGCGTAGTCACGGGTTTGTCGCAGGAATCGTCGGACCGGTGGCTGACGGCACGAGGATCCCGGCTTCCGCGTCGCCGACGCACAACCTGACGGAGCCGAACCCGCTGATCACCACGCTCCGCGCGCTGCCACGCTCGGGCAGGTACGCGCCATGCAAGCCGGGGTCCACGATCACCTGCTTGACCACCCCGCCGTAGTCCACGGTCAGCAGGCCCCGGTCCCGCGAGTACCACAGGTAGCCGAAGCGCAGCACCGTCGTGCCGGCCTGCGTCGGCGTGAAGAACGGTATCCGCACCTGGCCGCCGCGCACCGCCCAGCAGTTCTGGCCGGGCCGGCGCAGCGGGCTGCCCACCGCGTACATCTGGGCCAGGTGCAGCCGCCCGTCGGTCCCGAACATCATCAGGTGATCGAAGGTGCCGTACGGTGTGGTGATCCACCGCAGCCTGGACGGCCCGCCACGGGCCATGTCGCCGACCACCGTGGACGCCAGGGCCCACGAGCCGAACGAGCCGAGGACGATGTCGGGCGGAACCTGGGTGTCGAGCACCTGGGTTCCGCGTGGCGCCTGCCGCAAGGCCAGCCTCGCGTTCGTGATGAACGTCCGGGCGACGGCGCCCAGCGTCACGTCCTGATATGCCTGCACCGACCACAGCGAGCTGACCACGAACGCGCCGACGGCCACGGCAGCCACCGTACGGGTGACCTGGCCGACCTGAGCGACGCTTACGCTGGCAGGCAGGGCCGCCATGGCCGCGGGGGCAGGGGCCGCGGTGGCCGGGCGCGCGACCGCAGACGGGGTCAGGGGCCAGAACGCCAGGCCGATGCAGATCGCGAGCACCGGGACGGCATCGGCCACGTAGCGCGACTCCAGGCCAAGCACCACCGGGTCGAACGTGAGGTCGCTGACCCTGCCCACGATCACGGGGAGCATGTCGGCCGCGATCAGCCAGCCGAGGAGTATGGCCCAGGCCCGCCAGGCAGTCCTGGAGAACAAGATGCTGGCAAGCACGACGAGCGCGGCCACGATCCATGAGATCCACATCAGCCCGCTCACCGGGGCAGAGAAGGCATAGGAGCCACCCTCGACGGGATACCAGTGCCATGGCCCGCCGATCGCGCCGGGCAGGAAGGTCTCGCGTAGCAGGCCGCTCACGAAACTGAGCACCCGTCCTACCGAGCCAGGAGAACCCGGCTGTGCCACCGATGTCCGCAGTGAGTACTTGAGCAGGATCGAGTAGGCAACGATCAAGACCCCGTACAGCAGCCATGCCTTCCAGAACCTCGCAGCGCAACGGCGCGCACCGCTCCACCAGGACCCGTCGCCCATCAGGAATGCCGAGCTGATTCCGAACAGCAGCAGCGGCACGATCAGGCCTTTTTCGAAGAAGAGCAGGCCGACCACCACCCATGAGGCAGCGGCGATCAGATGCCGCGGACGCTCGGTCTTCACGTAGTGGACCTGCGCGTTGACCGCCATGAACGTGGCTAGCTGCAACGGCACGGACTCGAGCGCCGAGGACCAGATGCCAAGGTCTGGCAGCGTCAGCGGGCAAAGCAGGTAGACGGTGAGCGGTATCAAGATCCCCGCGCGATCTCCGAACAGCGTCCGCAGCAGCCGCAGCGCGGCGAAGCTGGCCGCGGTCACGAATGCCAGTGACACCGCGCAGGCGAGCCCCCAGTTATAGAACGAGATCCTGACGACCAGCCAGGCCACCAGGTAAGGCCCTGGGATCAGATGGCCCGCGCCGACAAACGTGAGCTCGCTCCAGTCGAGCGGGTTCGTAAGCGCCCGGTCGAGCAGGCGGAAATCATCCTGGCGGAAGTACAGATGGCTAAGGTACGCCGCCTTCCATATCACGCTAGCCGCGATCAGGACGGTGCCAAGCAGCACTACCCGGTGCTGCTCTAGCCAGCGAACCAAGGGCCGCAGATCGGCCCAGTCCGGGGCGGAGGCCGTGTCGCCAATCTCCGCGACCGCGCTCGAGGCGTGCACGTCTGCCCACCGTTCGACGGATCCGTGGTCCTGATCCATACGGGGCATCCTAGCCCGTCAGGTGATCATTGCCGCAAAAAGTACGTCAGAACGTAGCGCACGACTGACGACTGGACATATAGGTATATACACTTCGCTCATGACTCGACGTCAGAGCATCGCCGTCTTGCGCCGTGACTGGACAAAGCTCGGCGAGGATGACCCGCTATGGGCCGTGTACGTGGACCCGGCAAAGCGCGGCGGCCGATGGGACGTCGAGGAGTTCATGGCCACCGGGGAACGGGAGATCTCCGGCGCGATGGCCGACCTGAGCCGGCTTGGCCTCGGCGCTCTGCGCCGTGACGCGCTCGATTTCGGCTGTGGCGTGGGCCGCGTGACAGCCGCCCTGTCGGCCCATTTCAACATGGTCACCGGCGTCGACATCGCACCATCGATGCTCGACAACGCCGCACGGCTGCATGCGGGCAACGACCGGTGCAGGTTCGTGCACAACGACCGGGCCGACCTATCTGAGTTCGCCAGCGACTCGTTCGACCTGGTCTACTCCGGCCTGGTGCTCCAGCACATGCCGCCGGAGCTGTCCGACGGGTACATCAGGGAATTCGTCCGGGTCGTCCGGCCAGGCGGCGCCATCGTGCTCGTGGTGCCGACCAGGCACCTGCGCACGCCGCGCGGATTCGTGTATGCCTACGCGCCACAGCCGCTGATCGGGTGGATGCAGCAGGCCTGCTTCGGCTTCCCCGCCCCGATGCGGATGCACACGGTGCCAGCGGCGCGCGTGCGAGGCCTCGTTGAGCCGCTCGGCGCGCAGGTCATCGACTCGGCGCCGCGCCCGTGGCCCGGGCATTGGGAGATGTCCGCGCACTACATCAGCGTCGGCCCGATGCCCGCGACGTCGGGCTGACGCTCGCCGGCGCGCCTCACTCGGCTAGCTCGGCTGCCAGCATGGCGCCAAGCTCCCAGCATTCCTGCAGGTCGGCGCCGGCCGGCTGGCCGGTCACGCACACCGGTGGCCTAGCCCTGCGCCAGCTCAGCCCCGTCGCGATCGCCTCGACGCCGCGGACCGCGCCGGTCGTGTCGCTGGCCCCGTGCACGTAGAGGCCATAAGGCCGGCGGCGGGTGGCCTCCAGGCACGGGTAGTAGATGCCGTCAAAGAAGTGCTTGAGCGCACCGGACATGTAGCCGATGTTGGCGGGGGTGCCAAGCAAGTAGCCATCCGCGCCGAGCACGTCGACGGCACTCGCGGTGAGCGCGGGCACCACCACGACATCGACGCCCTCGATCTCGTCCGTGCGAGCGCCCTCGAGCGCCGACTCGAGCATGGCCTGCATGGCCGGCGACGGCGTGTGGTGGACAACTAGCAGGCGGGCCATGTGCCGGGAGCATAATCGCCGCCGACGGCCCCCGGACCCTGCCACGCGGCCCGGCACGCATCCACCCCCAGCACGCATCCACCCAGCCCAGCGGCCCATCCCAACCAGAGCCGCCTTGGCCACGCAACTCTGGGCACTCAGACAACTCTGTCCTCACACATCACAGAGCTTGATCATTCTGCCCGAAATGAATGGCGAGTTGGTCCGATTACTCCGGGTCAATGTGCCATTCATCAGGTTGCTGTGGTTGCGGTGAATGGGACGAAAGGAGCGAAACTCGCAAAACAGGCGCCTCCGGTGGGCGCAGGTAGCCCCGTCGGCGCGGCCGGGCGCTGGCGCGGGGCGGTCGCGTGGTCGAGCCTGGAGCCGAGCACCTGGCGCTGGCGTGCGCCTTCCCTGAAAGTCCAAGCCCAACCGACGAAGTCCAAGAACGCCCCAACCGACGAAGTCCCAGGACGCCCCAACCGACGCCCAGCGAGCCTTGCCACCCGGCAAGCTAGCGTCATAGACTGAACATTCAGTCAAAGACTGACGGAACAGTCAGTCAAACCAGATCCAA
>JASIBM010000052.1 GCA_030045175.1 Streptosporangiaceae bacterium
ATACCGCCAACCGTGCGCTTGCCCCTGCGCAGCACCAGGTATTTGCCGTGTAGCAGGTCATTTGCCAAGGGCACCGCCCCGACGTCCGTGACGCGCATGTTGTTCAGGTAGGCGCCGCCCTCGCTGATCGCCCGCCTGGCTGCCGACGTGCCCGGCGCTATCCCGCATTCGGCCATCAGATGCGCCACAGGCGGCAGATCCGCTCCAGGGCCGGCGTGCTCGCCCGCAGGGGCGCCCTGCCTGACCCCGACGCGGATCGTCGCGTGCGGGATCTCCGCGAGGGCGGCCGCGAGGGTCTTCTCGTCGAGATCGCGAAGTTCGCCCTGGCCGAACAGGGCATGGCCAGCGGCCACCGCCTTCGCGGTCTCGGCCGGACCATGCACGAGCGTCGTGACATCCCCGGCCAGCAACCGCTGCGCCGTGCGGGCGGCCGGCCGCTCGGCGATCTCCCGGTCGAGCCCGGCGATCTCTTCCTTCGACCGGAAAGTAAAGACCCTCAGCAGTCCGGGCACTTCAGCGTCGGTGCGGTTCAGCCAGAACTGGTAGAACGCGTACGGGCTCATCAGCTCGGCGCTGAGCCAGATGGCACCGCCTTCTGTCTTGCCGTATTTGCTCCCGTCCGGCTTGGTGATCAGCGGCGTCGCCAGCGCGTGCACCGAGCCTCCGGTGATCCGCCTGATCAGGTCGACCCCGGCCACGAGGTTGCCCCACTGATCGCTGCCCCCGGTCTGCAACGTGCAGCCGTACCTGCCGTGCAGTTCCAGGAAGTCGTTGGCCTGCAGGATCTGGTAGCTGAACTCGGTGTAACTGATGCCGCCGCCCTCCAGCCTGGCCTTGACGGCCTCCCTGGCGATCATCTGGTTCACCGAGAAGTGCTTGCCGATGTCGCGCAGGAAGTCGATGGCGGACAAGTCGCTGGTCCAGTCGAGGTTGCTGACCACGGTCGCCGCGGTCGGCCCTGGCGTGAAATCGAGGAACCTGCCCACTTCAAGCCGGATGTGGTCCACCCAGTCCGCGACCACCGCGCGCGAGTTGAGCACTCGCTCGGCCGACCTGCCGCCAGGGTCGCCGATCAGCCCGGTGGCGCCGCCGACCAGGGCGATCGGGCGGTGCCCGGCGAGCTGGAGCCGTCGCATCGTCAGCAGCTGGACGAGGTTCCCGATGTGCAGGCTGGCGGCGGTGGGATCGAAACCGCAATAGAACGTGACCATCCCCGAATCGAGTGCCTTGCGCAGGTCATCGAGGTCCGTGTGAACCGCGATCAGCCCGCGCCAGGTTAGTTCGTCGATGATGTCGGTCACTGCTGCATACTCCCACGTCACGATCCGATGGTCACACTCGATTTCCCGGCCGCCGAGCTAGCGTGCTGGCCGGGCGGGGCCTGTCCCGCTTGCCCTACCGCCGCTTGCCCTACCGCCGCTTGGGCACGTGCGGCCGGTATGCGGACACGGCCGGGTCGCCCGCGATCCAGTATCGCCAGCTCACCTCCGCGCCGGTGCGCACGCCAACCCGCGGGCCGACGGCGATCGAGGCCGACGGCAAGCTCGCCGATCCCGGCCGGGGCAGCGCGCGCAGCGGGCCCGCCGGATCACACGCGTCGGCCCCGTCCTGTGCCCGGTCGATGCCGAGCGCCTGGCACAGCCTGGCCGGCCCGCTCGCGAGGTGACTCTCGCGGATGACTGGCCCGCCCATGCGGCCGGCCGTTCCGCGGCCGGCCCTGCTCCCCCCGCCAGCACCGAGTCGCGCCACCCGCCTTGCCACGGCGAGCTCATGGCCCGCGATGACCCGGCCGGCCCGGAGCAGCACGGCGGCCGCCTCGCCGGCCGGCTGGCAGACGAGGTTCACGCAGAAGTGCATCCCGTAGGTGAAGTACACGTACGAGTGCCCGGGCTCGCCGAACATCACGGCGTTGCGCGCCGTCTTGCCACGGAACGCGTGCGACGCCGGGTCGCTCGCCCCGGTGTACGCCTCCACCTCGACGATCTCGATCGCGACCAGCCCCTGCGGCGTGTCGTGCACGAGCACGCAGCCGAGCAGGTCAGGTGCCACGGAGGTCGCCGGGCGGCTGAAGAACTCGCGAGGCAGGGTGTCATTCCATGATCGTGGTGGGTTTACCGCGCTATCCAACGGAAAGTCATCACGATCATGGTGAACGGCCGTCACGTCGCCCACGCCGCATCGGCCGCGATGGCCTGCCGCAGCGCGGCGAGCTGCTCCGCCACCCGGGCCGGCGCCGTCCCGCCGACCGCGTCCCGCGCCGCGAGCGCGCCGGGCACGGAAAGCACCGACCGCACGTCCGGGGTCAGGTGCGGCGACACCTTCGCCAGGTCGTCGTCGCTCACGTCGGCCAGCTCGCAGTCATGGACCTGGCACCACACGACCAGATGGCCGACGGCCTCGTGCGCCTCGCGGAACGAAACCCCGCGCTTGACGAGCAACTCCGCCAGGTCGGTGGCCAGCGCGTGCCCGGCGGCAGCCACCCCGGCGAGCCGTTGCGAATTAAAGCGCATTGAGCTCACCAGGCCAGCCATCGCGGGCAACACGAGCAAGAGCGTGTCCACGGCGTCGAACACGGGTTCCTTGTCCTCTTGCAGGTCCCTGTTGTAGGTGAGCGGCAGGCCCTTGAGCGTGGCGAGCAGGGCGGTGAGCCCCCCGATCAGCCGGCCCGCCTTGCCGCGGGCGAGCTCGGCGACGTCCGCGTTCTTCTTCTGCGGCATGATCGACGAGCCGGTCGCGTAGGCGTCATCGATCTCGGCCCAGCCGAACTCGTGCGACGTCCAGAGCACGACCTCCTCCCCCAGCCTGGACAGGTGCACGCCGGTCAGCGCGGCCACGAAGCAGAACTCGGCGGCGAAGTCCCTGTCGGCCACGGCGTCCATCGAGTTGGCGGCTGGCTCGTCGAAGCCGAGCTCGGCCGCGACCGCCCGCGGGTCGAGCGGCAGCGACGAGCCGGCCAGCGCACCCGAGCCGAGCGGGCAGACGGCGGCCCGCCGGTCCCAGTCGCGCAGCCTGGCCACGT
>JASIBM010000371.1 GCA_030045175.1 Streptosporangiaceae bacterium
AGGCCGAGTCCGCTTCGGACAGCATCGCCGAGGTCAATCCCTATGTGCGGGTGCAAGTACACACCGAGGCGCTGAGTAACGATAACGTTTTGGACATTTTCTCCAGATATGATCTGATTGTTGATGGTACCGACAATTTCGCTACCAGGTACATGGTCAACGACGCGTGCGTCCTGCTCGGCAAGCCGTACGTGTGGGGCTCGATCTTCCGGTTCGACGGCCAGGCCAGCGTCTTCTGGGCTGAGCAGGGCCCGTGTTACCGCTGCCTGTACCCCGAGCCGCCACCGCCGGGGATGGTGCCGTCGTGCGCGGAGGGCGGCGTGCTCGGCGTCTTGTGCGCGTCGATCGGCTCGATTCAGGTCACCGAGGCGATCAAGGTCCTCACGGGCATCGGCGAGCCGCTCGTCGGCCGGCTGATGATCTATGACGCGCTGGAGATGAACTACCACTCCCTCGTCATCAAGAAGGACCCGGACTGCCCGATCTGCGGCGAGAACCCCGCTATCACGGAGCTGATCGACTACGACGCGTTCTGCGGCGTCCTGACGGCCGATGCGCAGGAGGCCGCGGCGGACTCCACGATCACCGCCCTGGACCTGAAAGCCATGCTGGACAGGAACGACGACATCTACCTGATCGATGTGCGCGAGCCCAACGAATACGAGATCGTCTCAATCCCAGGGGCCGTGCTGGTACCCAAGGAGCGGTTCCTTACCGGGGCCGCGCTTGAGTCGCTGCCGCAAGACCGCCGCATCGTGTTGCACTGCAAGTCGGGCGTGCGCAGCGCCGAGTGCCTGGCGATCGTCAAGAATGCGGGGTTCTCCGACGCCGTGCACGTGGGCGGCGGGATCCTGTCCTGGGTGAACACGGTCGATCCCTCCCTGCCCAGCTATTAGCGGGGTCCAGGGGGTCGTTCCGCCGGGCCAACACGGGTCTACTTCGCCAGGTCCGGCCGGCGCAGGCCATTGGTGGCCTTAACATCGTGAGGTGGCGATTCAGCCAGGATCGGCGAATCCGCAAGGTGGCCAGGCGCCGTCGGGCACCTCGGAGTTGCCCGCGGTACGAGGTCGGCGCAAGCGGCGCCCCGGCCTCGCCGCGCTGTTCGCGCTGATCGGCCTGGGCGGGCTCGCGTTCGCGGGCCTTGGCGTGATCGGCCAGCTCAGGCCACGGGTGTTCACGCCAGGGCAACGGGCGAAGATCGAGGCGTGGGAGGTCGCCAAGCGCTGGCGGACGACCGAGAAGACTCAGATCTTCCCCGCGCTCATCAGGTACCAGCTTCCTGGCGGGGCGCTCGGCTCGACCGGGTCGCTCAGCCTGACGGCGCGGCGGCTCGCGATCGCCAGGCAGGCGACTTGCGCGAGCGTGGCCGGTGCCAAGTCGATGCTCCCGCTATTTCGCCGGGCCGGCTGCCAGGCGTTGCTGCGGGCCACGTACACCGACGAGACCAGCAGCTTCGTGGTGACGGTCGGCGTCGCCGTGCTTGGCAGCGACGCGGGCACGACGGCGGTGGCGCGGACGCTGACCAACCGGCCGGCCGCCGGTTCTGGCGCCGTCGCCCGGCTCGTGGTACTCCGCCCGCTGCCTGTGCCTGACTCGCCGGCCGCTGGGTTCGGCGTCCGGCAGCGTCAGCTGTCTTGGGTGGCTGGCTCCAGGTCCTATCTCGTCGTGGCCACGGTCGGCTTCGCTGATGGCAGGCCGCACGTGCAAGTGATCACGGACTCGTACACGTACCTGGAGATGACGAGCCTGGCGCGGGCAGTCGCAGACGTGGTGGCAGCCCCCCTCGGGGCCGCACCGCCAGTGCCGCGCTGTCCGCAGGCGGGAACGCCGCCATGCTTAGGGCGTGGCCCGCGGGCCCATGCAGTCGCGAGCGGCGCAAGGTCCGCTGGCTAGCGACCGTCGTGGCGGCGCTGGCAGGTGCCATGGCGCTGCCGCTGGCCAGCGGCGTGCCCGCGCGCGCTGACCAGGTTCGCCAGCGGGAGCAGTGGGTACTGGACGCGCTGGACGTCCCGGCCGCGTGGCGGGTGACGCAGGGACGGGGCGTCCTGGTAGCCGTCATCGACAGCGGCGTGGATCCTACGGTGTCCGACCTCGTGGGCTCGGTGATATCAGGCCCGGACTTCACCGGCGTGGGCACGCCCCCGTCCAACCCAGGATGGGGAGTGCACGGCACCTGGATGGCGTCCCTGATCGCCGGCCACGGTCACGGCCGCGGCGACGCTAGCGGCATCATCGGCGTGGCGCCGCAGGCCAGGATCTTGTCAATCCGCGTCATTACCGACCGCGTTGATCCCGGCTATGCCGCCTACCGGGCCCAGCCTCCCGAGCGCGGCCAGGAGGAGCTCGCCAGGGGGATCAGGTACGCCGTCAGCCACGGAGCCGACGTGATCAGCATGTCGCTCGGCTATGTGGCGTCCAGCCTGGTGGTGCGAGCCGCCCTTCAGGATGCGGTGAACCACAACGTGGTCGTTGTGGCTTCGGCCGGCAATTCAGGGGACGCGCAGACCGCCGTGGGACATGGGCAGGCACCGTACTCGTTCCCCGCCGACTACCCGGGCGTCATCGGCGTGGCGGCGATCAATTCCTCGGGCGTGCCCGCGTACTTCTCAAGCGCCAACCTGTCGGTCCAGGTCGCCGCTCCGGGGGTGAACGTGCCGGCGGAGGGCCGGGGTAACCACTACTGGCTGGTGAGCGGCACCAGCCCCGCGTGTGCCCTGACGGCCGGGGTAGCGGCGTTGATCAGGGCGAAGTATCCGAAGCTTGCCGCGGCGCTGGTCAGGCGCGCGATCACGAGCTCGGCCGTGAACCGGCCGCCCGGTGGCTACGACGATGAGGTGGGCTTCGGCACGGTGGACGCGGCGCGGGCGCTGGCCGCCGCCAGGCGCCTGGCCCGGCCCGTGCGGGTGGCCGGCTCGGCATCGGCGAACGGGACTCAGACGGGGTACTTCGGTACCGGCCGGCTCCCGGTAGATCCCGTCCAGTCGCGAGGCCATGCCAGGCTGCTCGATCTGGCTGCGCTGGCCGCGTTCTGCCTGCTGCTCATGTTGGTGTCCATGTGGCGCTTCGCGACTGGCGTGGCGGCTGTTCGCAGGGCCAGGAAGGCTGGCCCGCTGCTGGCGTCCGGCGCACCGGCGATGGCGGGCGGGCCGGTGGCTGGTGGACCGGCGATGATGGGCGGGCCGATGGCCGCCGGGCCGCTGGGGGCAGGCGGGCCGATGGGAGCCGGCGGAGCGCCGACTTGGGGCGCGCCGCCCGCGGGGTACGGCGTAACGGTCGCGGACGTCAGGTACCCGCCTGGAGCCTTTCACGGGCCGCCTGGACCGGGTGGGCCGTCATCTCCCGGCGGCCCTGGGGGTGGCCTGGCTGGTCCGGGTAGCCCGGCTTCGCCAGGCGGTCCCGCCGGCCAGGGGCTGCCCGGCATGGCAGGGCAGGCTGGTGCAGATTACGTGCCACAACCAGATCCGGGCTTCGCGGGATGGACGCCGCCGTCGAGTGGGCCGGATCTCAGATTCGAATGGCCGGACGCGACCTTCGCGTCGCCTGTCATGCCAGAGCAATCGCAGCAACCAGAACAATCAGGAAAATGGGTACAATCTGAGCAATCAGAGCAATTGGGACAGTCGGGACAGCGAGTGTGGCCGAGCCCAGGGTTCATGCCCTCGGGCGCGATGTTCGCGCCGCCAGAGGCGACTAGCGAGCGGCCGTGGCCGGGGAATCTCGCGCCTGGCGGTCCAGCTGAGCCGCGTCAGGGGACGACGGTGCCCGGTCCAGGATTCGGCCCGCCGGATGCCCTCGCGCCCCCGGTCCTGCCCGAGCGACGCGAATGGCAGCCGCCGCCGAACGATGATTTCCTCTCGCCGCTGACGGAGCCGGGCTACATCCAGCCGAGCCCGCGCCGGCCCGACCTGAGCCCGCCGCGGCCCGAGCCGAGCCTGCCGCGGCCCGAGCCGAGCCCGCTGCGGCCCGAGCCGGAACAAGACCGGACCTGGCCGCCCAGCGAGCAGTACCCGGGCCTCTCCGAGCAGTACCCGGGCCTCTCCGAGCAGTACCCCGGCCTCTCCGAGCAGTACCCCGGCCTCTCCGAGCAGAGCGGTTCGCCGCAGCCAGACGATCGGTCGTCAGGCGGGCAGCGCGGTGCGCCGACCCAGATCTTCCAGCATGAGGACGATGCCGCAAGCCGGCGAGCGGGCATTCTCGACCCGATCCTGGGCTGGCTCGACCGCACTTACCCAGCAGCCCCGGTTACCCAGGTGCCTGCGGCGGCTCCAGCCACCCCGTCGCCGCCAGTTGCCCCAGGCACCCCGCCGCCGCCGGTTGCCCCAGGCACCCTGCCGCCTCCGGTTGCCTCGGTTACCCAGGTGCCTGCGGCGGCCCCAGGCACCCCGTCGCCTCCGGTTGCCCCGGTTGCCCAGGCGCCGGACCAGCCCTTGACCAAACCACAGGCCCTGCCGAAGCGACGTAAACCCGCGCCCGGTCAGCCCGTTGGGCCTTCGGTCTTCGGTGCGCCTGCCACGTCAGGTGCGCTCCCCAGCCAGCCGCGGGCCAGCGCCCCGCCCGGTTCAGCCGGCCAGGCCAAACGGGGACCAGGCACGCCTGCGAGGGCTGCCGATCCCCGAGCTGAGCCGCTACCACCAGTTGACCCCTCCCGAGGGCATGAGACTGCCCAACCACCGGAATCGGCGTGGGATCCTTGGTCACCGAGCGGGACCATCGAACGGACATCCCCGCCGCAGGGGAGTGATACGCACGACACCCCGACGTGAGCCAGGGCCTGTCGAGGGGTACGTGCCGGATTTCGCCAGCCGGGTGCTTGATGTCGCCGAGTCGATCCCGCCCGGCCGGGTGATGTCGTACGGCGACATCGCCGAGTATGTCGGCGAGGGCGGGCCCCGGCAGGTCGGCCGGGTCATGGCGCTCTGGGGCGGCGGGGTTCCCTGGTGGCGCGTGGTTCATTCCGACGGCCGGCTGCTGGCGGGCCACGAACGCGAAGCCCTCGCCCACTATCGTCGCGAGGGCACCCCGCTCCGGCGGGGCGCCGACGGCCTGCCGCGCCGGCTCGACATGTCCAAAGCCCGCTGGCTCGCCCAGTCTCCATGATCGCGCCGCGATCAATGTGCCATTGACCCGGAAGAACCGGACCGATCCGCCATTCACCAGGTCAGAATGATCAAGGACTGTGAAGCACGGTGACCAGGTTACGCGTGTGACCACAGTTTCCCGGTGCCGATGCGGCTAAGTGCGCAAGGACGGCAAAGCCCGGTGTGAACGCGAGCCCAGTGTGGACAATCGCCGGCCGGTGAGCCGGTTGTCCACAGGTCACTCGCGCGTGCTAGCTCAACGTAAATCGGCCAGCCAGTCTGGCGTCATGCGAATCACCCCGCCGCCCAGGTGCCATGAGATCGCGCCTTGACCGGGCTATGCGAAGGCAACCCACCGTGACCACGGCATCGAGCTGCGGCGCGTCTGAGCCGAAGCCCGGCGGACGGCCGGTCTTCTCTGCTGGAATGCCATAGACATGGAACGGCCAGCGCCCGCGTATCGCCTCGTCCGTCGGCCGGCGAGTGCCGCCGCGCCGCCTGTTCTCGACGCCGCGCAGCGGCGGGTGGTCGGGCACGCCGGCGGACCGCTGCTCGTGCTCGCCGGGCCAGGTACAGGCAAGACGACGGCGATCGTCGAGGCGGTGGTCGAGCGGATCGCCGGCCGTGGCCTCGACCCGCGCCGGGTGCTCGTGCTCACGTTCAGCCGCAAGGCAGCGCAGGAGCTGAGGGACCGGATCACGCTCCGGCTTGACCGCACGACCTGCGAGCCTTTGGCCCTGACCTTCCACAGCTACGCGTACGCACTGGTCAGGAGGGAGTTCGTGCAGGCGGGCGAGGAGCCGCCCAGCCTGCTCTCTGGCCCGGAACAGCTCGCGGAGGTCAGGCGGCTGCTTCGCGGCGAGGCCGCCGACGGGGCCAGCAGATGGCCGCCCGCGCTCCGCCCGCTGCTCGCGACGCGCGGCTTCACCGTCGAGTTGCGCGACTTCCTGCTGCGCGCGGCCGAACGCGGGCTTGACGGCCGCGGGCTGGCCGAATTGGGCACGAACGCAGGCCGGGACGACTGGGTCGCCGCAGGCGGGTTCCTGGCGAGGTACGCGGCCAGGTTCGACCTGGCCCCCGTGCCTGCGTACGACTACGCGGAGGTCGTGCGGATCGCCGGGGAGCTGCTTGGCCGGTCGGCGATCAGGCAGCGTGAGCGACTCGCGTACGACTGCGTTCTCGTGGATGAGTATCAGGACACCGATCCGGCTCAGGAGAAACTGCTACACGCGCTGGCTGGCGACGGCCGTGAGCTGATCGTGGTGGGCGATCCCGATCAGTCCATCTACGCGTTCCGCGGCGCCGACTCGGACGCGATCAGCCGCTTCGGCGAGCGCTTCCGCGCGCCCGACGGCAGCCCGGCCGAGGTGATCGCGCTGCGCACTTGCCGCCGCAGCGGCCCGGTCCTGATCGAGGCGTCCCGGCGGGTAGCCGCGAGGCTGCCCGCGGTCAGGGGACTGCGGGGGGATCAGGGCCATCGGGGAGCAGGGGGTGTCCCCCTGGAGGCAGAGTGCCCCCCAGGACCAGCGCTGACCTCAGAAAAGCCGGACAACCCACATTCGCAACGCAACCATCGCTCCCTAATCGCTGCGGGGGGTGCTGGGGGGTCGCTCCCCCAGGCCAGCACCACGCCCAAGGTGGATCTGGGCGAGGTGCGGGTGGTGGTCGCCGCGAGCGCGCGGCAGGAGGCCGCCCTGATCGCCGACACGCTCAGGAGAGCTCACCTGATCGATGGGCTCGCCTGGTCGGACATGGCGGTGCTGGTGCGCTCGGCGGTCAACCAGGTGCCCGCGCTGCAACGCGCGCTATCTGGAGCCGGTGTCCCCGTGGCGGTGGCAGGAGATGAGCTGCCGCTGGCCGAGGAACCGGGCACCAAGCCATTGCTCCGGCTGATCGGCTGCGCGCTCGATCCGAGCTCGCTCACCGAGGACGTGGCGGCCGAGCTGCTGACCGGCCCGCTCGGCGGCACGGACGCGCTCGGGCTGCGGCGCCTGCGCCGCCTGCTACGGCAGGCGGACTCAGGGTCCGCAGTGGGTGAGGCGGGAGGTGCGAGCCGGGTAACTGAGCCCGGCGGGTCCGACGGGGCGCGTGTGCCGGGCGATGTAGCGACTGGTGCGGG